>CAZSWX010000119.1:0-6602 GCA_964610865.1 uncultured Enterobacteriaceae bacterium | reverse complement strand
ATCTAGCAGCCGACAAATTTGACCTTGCGATGAGTGGAATTACCGTTCGTCCCGAGAGATCTCTCGAAGCCTCATTCGGTCGCCCGTATGCAGGAACGGAGTCCGTCGTACTTGTAGCCGACCGGGCCCGGTTCCCGGATATTGGCTCGATAGACGAGATGGGGGTATGCCTCGCTGTAAATGCAGGGGGACATCTTGAGCAAGTTGCAAGGAACCGGTTCCCGCGCGCCCGGCTTTTGACAACAACTCTTAACAGGTCCTTGCCCGCAATGATCCTCAGTAAGAATGCCGACGCCTTGCTGACCGATTCGTTAGAAGTAGATTCTTTCTTGGACCTTCATCCAGAGCTTTCCGCTCTTCCAAGTTTTGGGAATGATTCTAAGGCTATTCTCGTGAGTTCTTCTAACATCGAGCTTCGAAAATGGACGGATGATTGGTTGCTTCAGAAAGAGATGGACGGGTTCCTTGCACATGCACGAAGGACTTGGCTGCGGGGCAGTGATCGGAAATATATTCCCGTCCGGATAAAAGGCCTGTTTTCTCTATTGGATACTCGATTTGCCCTAATGGGGGGTATAGCCGAATATAAGCGTACGCATGGCCTGCCGATCGAGGACCGGACGCGGGAAAACGTCGTCCTCGAAGAGATAGCCGCCCAAATTGCGGCATCAGTCTCACCCCCCCCTTCGAAGGAACTTCTCGCGGCAATTGACAATTTTTTTAGTCTTCAGATTGAACTCGCGAAAGGACTACAAAAGATAGCGTTAAGCTCTGCAGCGCCGGCCCCCGGGTGGGCAAAAAATCGACACCTGAGAACCGAGTTACGGCCCGCAATCTCGGGATTGAACCGACGCATAACAGAGGAACTACTCGAGCTTCGCGTGCAGCAAGGTTTCTGGGTAGAAGAGGCAAAATATCAAAATTGGGCAACCTCTGGCCTCACTACCGCTGAGCTTTCAGAGAAATCAAGAGCACGCATTGGTACTGCTATGTGGAACGTTGTGCAAGGAGCGAGCGGACCGTGAGGACATTTTATGATCACAATCCTGAGTCTGGCGCTTGCCTTAATTGGTCTTTTGCTGATTGTTCTTTTTGTGAGTATTTTTACCTATGCCTTAAAGAGGGCTTATGGCGGAGCGTTCGAACGAATGACGTTCCGTCGCCAATGCGCTCGTTCAGTTGTTGTTGATGAGCTGTTCGCCAAGAGTGATCTTGCCAGCGCGGCGCAGGCGCTGGGCAATTCATTTTGCATAATGCATATACGTTGGGATCCGTCGCTACTTGGAAAGACGGCAGATTACCACGCGGGGTTGCTAAGCCGCTTCTTAATTCTTGGAGACGAGGTTGGACCGCACACGATTCGAGCTAATTCGCTTGGACGCGTAGACAAGCTTCTATCCCAACGTTCAGAACTACAGGATTCTTTTTTTGCCTCTTTGGAGTTGAAAGACGGCTCCGATTTGAAAAACAAACAGTTAATCGAAGCAAACGGACGTGAACTTCACCGTGCGATCGATCAGCTGGTTCTTGAGATATCTTCGCTCGGTCGTGAGCCGCGCATATACCACTAGGGCCGGGCTGGAACGTACACTGACGTAATAAACTATGGTTCGATATGTTGGTGACGGCGAAGGGCCGAACGGTATTTATCAGAATTAATGTGTGGCACGTAGGTGTGCTTTTGTTGATTGTGTTGGGAAGGAGAGAATATGTTCGATGTCGACCTGGTACGGCAGGATTTTCCAGGAACGCATGGGCAGGTGTACCTTAACTCGGCGAGCATCGGGTTGCCTGCGAAATCTGCTACTGACGCTGTTAAACGAGTTGCGACGCTACTTGGGCAAGGACCAGCAAATATGGGGTACAAAGCTTATTATGAGGAGCTAGGAAGACCAGGTTCGCAAGCGAGAGAAGAGGTGGCAAAATTACTGAATGCCCGGAAGGAGGAAGTCGCTTTGATTGATGATACGACCATGGGCCTCAATCTGGCGCTTTCTGCGATACCATTTTCACCAGGAGACAACGTTGTTCTTTGCGATTTGGAATACCCGCAGGTTGCCATAAGCGCGGCACACCCTCAGCATAATCAGACAGTAGAGGTAAGAGTAGTGTCGCACCGTGGTGGCGTTGTGACCATTGAAGATTTTAAAAAACTTATAGATCACAAGACACGAGCGATCATTGTAAGCGCCGTGCAGTGGATCAATGGCCTCCGCATGGACCTTGCCGCATTTTCTCAACTGGCGAGAGAACGCGGTATTTTTTTAGTGGTGGACGCTATCCAGCAACTAGGTGTCGTTCCTTTGGACCTGTCCAAGCTACAGGTTGATTTTCTCGCGGCTGGTGGACAAAAGTGGCTCAATGCTCCCTTCAATGTGGGGGTGCTGTATGTCAGGGATGAAATAGAGATGCCAGTGAAACCAAGTGTTGCGCATGGGTTATCGGCCCTGGCGGAGCCGGAGGAAGGTTGGGCCAAATACCTTGGTGACCCGGAGCTCACGCCTTTCCTGTCTTTACCGATGGCGCCCGGTGCTCGTCGTTTTGAGACAAACGGTATGCCCCGCCATCTTGGTACGGCTGGATTTGCAGAGGCTGTTAGCTATTTTAATCGACTAGATTCCAAAGCTGTGCTCGAACATGTGTTGGCCTTGGGTGATTTCCTGATAGAGGAACTCATGTTTCGGGACATAAAAGTCTGGACGCCGAAGGCTCATTACCTCCGTTCAGGAATTGTGAGTTGCGAGCCATTCCCCATCGCCGACAAAGTACACAAGTTGGATTCTGCCTTTCAAGCGCAGCGAATTTATCCCACTGTCAGGTATTGTTCTCGAATAGGCGGATTACGAATTTCCATTCATTACTATACGAGCTCTGAAGATCTACGTATGTTTTTGGACGTTCTAGACGTGGCGTGCAAACACATCGACAGCGTATAAGTAACTGTGCGTATGGTGATTAAGGCTATATTTTTTGATGCTGCAGGAACCCTTTTTCATGTAGACGGATCAGTAGGCGAAGTTTATGCATCGCTAGCCCGGAAACATGGAAAAAATGTCACTGCGAAGGCACTCGAAGAGGGATTCCTCCGGGCCTTCGCGGATGCTCCTCCAATGGCGTTTCCTTCGGTGGCTCCGCGAAACCTCCCTGCATCTGAAAGGCGGTGGTGGTTTGAATTAGTGGGCGAAATATTTGCCTCCCACGGTTCCTTTCCTCAGTTCGAACTCTATTTTGAGGAGCTCTACGAACTTTTTTCTAAGGCGAAGGCGTGGAAGTTGTACCCGGAAACCTATGAGACTCTCTTCTCACTTAAAGAAATGAATTTGCACCTTGGTATTATTTCTAATTTCGACTCTCGCTTGTTTCCCGTTCTAGAGGGCCTGGCAATTCGTGAGTTCTTTGAGTTTGTTTTTGCCTCGACGTCCGCTGGAGTGGCCAAACCGGATAAGAAAATATTCGAGAAGGCCCTGGCAATCTACGGGCTCGATCCGGCCGAAGCTCTCCACGTAGGAGACAGCTATGAGATGGATGTCATAGGTGCGCGCAATGCGGGAGTGGGACCTGTGCTAATAGATCGGTCCCGGGATGAGAAACACGATGACGTTGAACATACGATTATATCCCGTTTGGATGAGTTAATAGATCTCTGCCGTAGGGATTAGTCCCTCCGACAGCCCAACGCTACCGCTAACGAGAAATCAGGTGCTCAAAAAATCGCTCATCTATTACATGGCTAGAAAAAGGGTCCACCAATTAACAGGCCTGTTATCAATAAAACACCATATTCCAGGTGAAGCTTTGCCGTCTGTTCGTCGATGTCGCGCAAATCCGTTTCTCTGAAAACTCTATTTACTAAAGGGACGGCCATGCGAAGGGACAGAAAAGTCAAAAGTACGGGCACAGGTAAATAGCCAAAAGCAAGCAATCCCCCCGTCAGAAGAAATGCGCCATATATCAAAGCCGCGAGCTCCCAATTTGCCGCGCTTCGACCAACGACGGTGGCCAAGGTATTTTTGCCGTTCGACCTGTCGGATTCACTGTCTCGGATGTTGTTTGCTTGCAATATTGCTGCGACCAGGCAACCAACGGGTAAGGACGTCAGAATTGGAACCAAGGCGAAGGTTTCGCGCTGAACATAATAGGCACCTGCAACAATTACCGTACCCATAAACACGAAAACGGTGGCTTCTCCCAGCGCGATATAGGCTAGGGATACAGGATTCGCAGTGTAAAAATATCCGGCCAAGACACTCGCGATACCGAGTGCGAGTATGGGCCAGCCACACATTGTGACTAGTAACAGGCCGAACGCACTACCAATGGCAAAGGCGGTGATTCCACCCCAATAGATCGCTCCCGGAGAAAGCAATTGCCGCGGAAGAATCTGGCTTCCACTTTTAGACTCTAATGTGTCTACGCCACTCTCGTAGTCGTAATAGTCATTTATCAGATTTGTTCCTATATGGATGAAGAGTGATCCGAACAGTGCAAGGAAGAAACGGTTCCAGCGGAAGGGGCCGTCGATCGCACCTAAGACCGAGCCAATCACTACTGGTGTTACAGACGCCGTAAACGAAAACGGGCGAGTAGCGGTGATCCAGGTACTAATTGTACTTGGCCTTTGCTGTCCCGTGCTGGCATTGTCTGTTCCCATGAATGCTCCTTATCTGTCACAATTAAACCTATCCTCGGGGAACAGGAAAGGGCACGAAGGCTCGGCCGAGGGTTTACATCCACAGTCCCTTGCTTTGATCATAGAAAACACGATACACCCTGCCGAGGCGTATTGGGAGAGAAGGGAGGGTCTTGTGGAAACAAAGTCTAACGCTGTAGGCCAATTTGACCATGTAGGTATAGCGGTACACAGTATCGAGCGTGCGCGTGTGTTCTTTGAGAGTGTCCTTGGAGCATCTTTCCGTTTTGAACGGCTCGACCGTGCCGGCACATTCCGGTTTTCCGTTTTTGATTTGTCTGGATTCACGATTGAACTCCTGGAACCTGTTGCGCAAAATAGCTTTCTAACTAAATTCTTGGAAAAGCGTGGCGAAGGGGTCCACCACATTACTTTGCAAACTCCGAGTTTAAAAGAGAAAATCGAAGTGCTTGAGGGTAAGGGTATACGTGTTGTTGACAAACATCTGGACGATCCAGGGTTTCGAGATGCATTCATATCGCCCAAGAGCGCGTGCGGTGTCCTCTTCCAGCTCGGCGAAACAAGGCCGCCGCTAGACAATCCTCCGTATTGGGAGCCGGGAAGTGACTGATATCCGAGATCCTTTTGTTGTCTCTTAGTCACAGTTTCCGTATGGCACGGTAGGCTAGTGCCTTTATACAGGATAAAGTATGCAGGCCATGAACGTGAAATGGTTCCTCGTACTCGCTCCGATTTTGCTTCTGGGTGTCTTGGTTCAGTCTTACTTCTGGGTGCCAAGCTACGAAAAACAGGCGGTTGGGAACCCGGGTCGGCTGCGCACTTACATTGAGGGATCTATTGCAGACGCGAAGATTCTAAATCCCATCCTTAATGCAGACGCCGCGAGTAGCCGTATTACAGATCTCGTTTTTGATGGTTTGTTAGATTTAGATGAAAATCTTTCCTTGCGAGGTCGGTTAGCGACCCACTGGACGATTTCAGAGAAAGCTTACCTCCTGGCGAGGCCAGATTATATTTTACCCGATGGAACGCGTGCTACAGGGAAGCGTCTGGTCGAGGTGATCTCTAGCGCGCGGTCCAAAGGAGCGTTGCCCGATCTCGCCAATACTTTGGATTCGGTTCGGTTGTTGCCTGGACATCAGACCGACAAAACCTTTCCTGTGATAGTAGGTGATGCCGCGGGTCCATTGCGGACGGACGTAGTAGAAGTAGGCATGCGTATTCCCGATCGTATCGAGTTCGCATTAAACAAAGTAGATCAGGATTTGTTCGACCGACTCGGTGGTATTCTTGGCTCGGCATATTACGAGAACTATGACTACGCCAGAAACGCCAATTTTCTTGATCCTGCTGAGCGGGAAAAATTTCGGTCCCAGTTGCCGACTGTGTTGCCGGTGACCGAGCACAATCCGATAATATTGTTTCATCTACGCAAGGACGTTCGTTTTCATGACGGACATTTGTTCGATGCGGGCGACGTTAAATTCACGTTTGAAGCAATAATGAATCCTCGCAGTATCTCTCCCCGAACTTCTGATTATGAGCCTATCAAGAGGGTTGAAGTGGTAGATACTCATACCGTACGGGTAATTTACAAGCGCCTGCATTCTCCTGCAATTAACGCTTGGACCATAGGTGTTTTGCCCGAGCATCTTCTCAATGCGCGGATGCTCGACGTGGAAATGGAAGATCGGGAAATGTCGCAAGTGGCCAGGGGAAACTTTGGCCTGCGCGACAGTCGGTTTAATAGGCGTCCGATTGGGACCGGAGCATTCCGCTTCATCGAATGGCAAGGAGATGAATTCATCCATCTTGCGAGGAACCAAAACTACTGGGACCTCGTGCCCGAGTACGAGAATTATTATTTTCGTGTTGTGCCGGAGCTTCTTACTCAAGAGGTAGAGTTCAAAAGTGGAGCAATAGACACGTATGGGGTACAGCCGCATCAAGT
>CAZSWX010000118.1:0-6612 GCA_964610865.1 uncultured Enterobacteriaceae bacterium | reverse complement strand
CATGTCATACGCAGTGATTCGCACCGGTGGAAAACAATACCGAGTGACAGAGGGCGAACTCCTTAGGGTTGAATCTGTTGCTGAAGAATTAGGGAGTGAAGTCACGTTCTCGGACGTGTTGATGACCTCTGTGGAAGGAAAATTGGACATTGGTCGGCCGTTGGTAGCCGGAGCTTCTGTCACAGCCCAGGTCGTAGAACATGGTAAAGAGAAAAAAATAATCGTGTTCAAAAAGAAGCGTCGTAAAACATATAGGCGAAAGCGTGGCCACCGTCAGTTATTTACTGCCGTCCGAGTTCGGGCAATCAACCTAGGAGGATAGCGATGGCACATAAAAAAGGCCAAGGTTCAAGCCGAAATGGGCGGGATAGCCCCGGTCAACGGCGCGGCGTGAAACTGTTTGGTGGGCAAGAGGCGAAGGCAGGGAACATTATCGTGAGGCAACTCGGGACACGGATATATCCTGGCGCGAACGTCGGAATGGGCCGTGATTATACTCTTTTTGCGAGAGCCGACGGTATCGTGCAATACGAGCGTATGGGAAAAACGAGGAAGCGTGCCAGTGTTTATCCGCAGTAGAGTGCATAATTCAAAATTAAAAAGCCCCGTCTCAAAACGGGGCTTTTTTAATTCCTGTCCTTCTAGACCATAATAATCCTGTTATATAAATGGTATGAACTTTGTTGACGAAGTTACCATCCTTGTAAAAGCCGGGGACGGAGGTCGGGGTTGCGTCAGTTTCCTACGCGAAAAGTTCCGTCCTTGGGGCGGACCCAATGGAGGGAACGGTGGGAATGGCGGGCATGTCATTTTGAAAGTGGATGCACAGAGGAATACTTTGCTGGAGCTCGCTCACCGACATCACGCGAAGGCAGGGAGAGGAGAACACGGTCGGGGTAAAGATCAGCACGGCAAAAATGGGAAGACTCTCGTGCTAGAGGTCCCCGCTGGTACCGTGGTACATGACGAAGGGAGTCATGAGCAACTAGCTGACCTGCAGCTCGGTGGTAAAGAGGTCATCGTGGCACGAGGTGGCTTGGGAGGTCGTGGCAATGCTTCCTTTGCGACGGCCACTAATCGGGCCCCACGGATTGCGCAACCCGGAAGACCGGGAGAAACGAGGCAACTGCGGCTTGAGCTTCAATTGCTTGCTGATGTTGGTCTGGTCGGGTTTCCCAATGTTGGTAAGTCGACCTTGATTTCCGTTATTTCTTCGGCTCGGCCCAAAATAGCCGAATTTCCTTTTACTACTCTCGCGCCTTCTCTTGGCGTGGTCCGAGTCGATGAAACTCGTTCCTTTGTAGTGGCTGATTTGCCCGGATTGATTGAGGGTGCTCACAAAGGGCAAGGGCTCGGGACTCGTTTCCTACGACACCTTTCCCGTACGTCAGTCTTGGTACATCTCATCGATTTGTCTGATCCTGAAAGGGACGCGTATCAAGACTATAGTGTCATTAGGGCAGAGCTGGAAGCATTCGACCCGAGAATTTTGAAGCGCCCAGAGATTATTGTCATAACCAAGGCGGATCTAGATATAACACGGCAACGATTCGGTAATGTCCGTAAGGCCTTCGCGCGACAAGGTAAGGAAGTTCGTTACCTGATTTCCTCGGCTGCAAGAAGGGGAATACCAGAATTCATTAAGGATGTAGCCGGGGTAGTATTGAAAGCGGGTGGCGCCGATGGTCCGGAAAAAGTGCTGCATGGTGAGAGGTTCATCGGGTATAATTGATGGATGGTATAAATTCGCAGTTAGCTGCTAAGGCCAACGTCATGGGTGCGGCGCGCCGTATGGTGGTAAAAATAGGAAGCAGTGTGCTTTCTGATGGTGCCGGGCTCCACAGGCCACGCATTCAGCAACTATGTAAAACCTTGTCGGCGCTTCAAGAAACAGACAAACAGGTGGTCGTCGTGACATCGGGGGCGGTCGCCGCAGGGATTGCCACACTTCGGGTAAAACGGTCGGGACGCACAATCCGGGTGAAGCAAGCGGCAGCGGCTGTTGGGCAAATATCCCTTATGGCGCTATATCAGGAATGTTTTTCACGACAAAATTTAAAGGTCGCGCAAATATTGTTAACGCATGACGATCTTTCTAATAGGCGGCGCTACCTAAACGCAAAACACACAATTCTTGCCCTTATAGAAGCAGGGGTGGTGCCTATTGTTAACGAAAATGACACGGTGGCCGTTGATGAGATACAATTCGGGGACAATGACAACTTGTCCTCTCAGGTGGCGGTACTCGTTGAGGCGGATGCGCTTATAATGTTTAGTGATGTCGACGGCTTGTACGAAAAGGATCCTCGATTGGATAGACAAGCCAAGCGTATATCCCTAGTAGAAAGATTTGACGCTCGGTTGATGGATTTGGGTGGGAGACCTGGGCCGTTGGGCAGAGGAGGTATGGCTTCTAAAATAGAGGCTGCCCAGAAAGCGGCGATGTTTGGAATACCTACGTTACTCACAAATGGTTGTACGGTGGACGGGCCGATAGCAGCATTCGACACTCAAACGGAAGTCGGGACATTGTTCCTCGCAACCGGAGATAAAATAGCCAGTCGAAAACATTGGATCGCTTATACGCTAAAGCCTACAGGAGCTGTTACACTCGATGCCGGAGCGACGGCCGCGATTCGTAAAGATGGGAAGAGTTTGCTCCCAGCGGGGGTGCAGGCGATCCAGGGAGATTTTGGAGAGGGCGACTGTATAATATGCCTCGATGAAAATGGGCACGAGTTTGCTCGGGGATTAGTAAACTATAACGCGGCTGATTTAAATCGTATAAAGGGAGTGCATACCCGCGAGATTGAACTTACTCTTGGGTACAAAATTAGCGATGAAGTGATTCATCGTAACGATTTGGCACTTATACAAAATAATTATTAAAGGTTTCCGTCTTTCTAAGCCGTTAGAGAAAAGTTAAATTTGACCTCCCTGATCTGGACGGCTTTCTTTGTACAGTCAGAATCGGGCTCTGGCATATAGGAGCGGTTATGCACCTCGAAAATATAGTGATTGAGTTATCGAAAAAGGCGAGCGCTGCCGCACGGAAATTAGCGATTGTACCCACTCATGTAAAAGATGAAGCCTTGAAGAAAAGTGCAAATAATTTGCGCCAGAAAGAGGCAACTTTGCTCGGGGCGAATGAGGATGATGTCCACCGTGGTCGTAGCAGCGGCCTCTCAGCGGCTATGCTTGATAGACTGACTTTGACCAAGCAACGTATTGAGGACATGGCTGATGGACTAGAACGGATAGCCGTCCTGCCCGACCCAGTGGAAGAGACAATCTCAACGGTCAAGCGACCCAACGGTTTAGAAATTAAACATGTTCGAGTTCCTTTGGGAGTGGTCGGGATAATTTACGAGTCGAGACCCAATGTCACAGCAGACGCAGCGGGCCTCTGCGTTAAAGCAGGGAATGCGGTAATCCTCAAAGGGGGGTCTGAGGCATTTAAGACCAACGGTGCCATAGTGGACGCGCTTGATGACGGATTTCGGGAGGCCGGGCTACCTGATGGAGTCGCTCAGTTAGTCCGTTCCACGGATCGACGGGCGGTGAGTTTTTTACTTGAACAAGATCGCTTTGTGGACGTAATTATTCCGAGAGGTGGAGAAGAATTGATTCGAGAAGTAACGCGCGCATCCTCGATACCGGTCATTCAACACTTCTCCGGTTTGTGCCACATCTACGTCGATGAATATGCAGACGTTCTCAAGGCGATGCGATTGTGTATGAATGCAAAGGTGCAAAGACCTTGGGTATGCAACGCTATAGAGAATCTTTTAGTCCATGAGGCGGTCGCGAAAAGTTTTTTGCCTGATTGCGTGAGGCAACTAGAAGATAACGGGGTAGAGGTGCGAGGTTGTGACAAGGTTGTGCGGCTTGTTCCTCATGCTAAAAGAGCGGAACCGGAAGATTGGACCACCGAATATCTGGATAAAATTCTTTCTATAAAAATAGTCGATTCTATAGAGGAGGCGATAGAATTCATCAACACTGTCGGGTCCGGTCTTGCCGATGCTATTGTCAGCGAAAGCTATACTTGTTGTCGGAAATTCTTGAGGGAAGTAGATTCTGCTACGGTGTATGCAAACGCATCGACGCGGTTTACCGACGGGTACGAATTCGGGTTTGGGGCTGAAGTAGGGATTTCGACTAATCGATTACATGCTAGAGGCCCGATGGGGCTCCGGGAACTAACGACCGGCAAATACGTTGTTTATGGTGACGGCCAAATACGGGAATAAGGCGGATTCCTATGCGCGTCGGAGTGTTTGGAGGAACTTTTAACCCTATCCATCTAGGACATGTACGTAGTGCTGAAAAAGTGAGAGGCGCCCTCGGACTCGATCGCGTTTATTTTGTCCCGTCGTCTATTCCGCCTCACAAAAATCAAGGGATCGCAGCGGCGAAGCATCGGTACAAAATGGTGGAAATAGCGATCAAAGAAGAACCAGCCTTTTATCCTTCGCGTATAGAACTTGATCGCGCAGGCCCATCATATTCTATCGATACAATTCGATACTTTGTGAGCATAAAAGAGGTAACCTCTGTTGCATTTTTGATCGGAATCGACGCGTTTGTAGCTATTGAATCGTGGAAGTCCTACGCGGAGGTACCCAGTCTGTGTGATCTAATAGTTACCTCTCGCCCTGGAGTCCCTATGCCGCCAAAGGGAGAGCTGATTCCAGTTGCCCTCCGAGCTGCGTTTTGTTACGATCCCCCAACTCAGACGTATATCCATCAGTCAGGTCATACTTTGACGTTACACAGATTAGAAGGTCTCAATATATCGGCGTCCGCCATCAGAGCGAATGTTAACGCCCTAAGGCCTTTGCATGGTCAGGTCACGCCTGCCGTAGGCGCCTACATTGAAGCGCATTCGTTATATAGACGAAATGAGGAAATCTCTGTTGAAGGTTGATTCAAGCTGGCGCAAGGTGCTTCGGTGCGCCGAATCGGCACTTGACAAGAAAGCCTACGACCTTGTCGTACTTGACGTAGAGCTACTAACGACGGTGTCCAGTTACTTTATCATTTGTACGGGCAAATCGGACATTCAGGTAAGGACTATATGCCGGGCAGTGGAGGATGGCTTGCGAGGGGATGGGCATCGGCCGTTAGCCTTAGAAGGCGTTAACAATGGACAATGGGTGCTTATGGACTACGGAGACGTGGTTATACATGTGTTTTTCGAAACTGTCCGAGCGCTGTATAATCTTGAGGATCTTTGGATAAAAGCCGCACGATGCAGGCTTCCGGAGCCTTATTCTTCTCAGGCCCTTGACCTGAAGTTAGGTTCTGGTTGACCGTCCCGATTTGAGCATTGTTTTGAGCCCTGGCGAATTCTCTTTCATTCGAAACGCGTTTGCCATTATACTAGGAAGTGGTGCAAGGCGATTAGGACGGATTGGGTGATACTATGGGTAGGAATCTTTCGGTGCAGGAAACTTTATATTACGGTAGTACCCGTAAGCACCAATATTGGGAAAATGAAAAACAGACGTTGCGATTAGTGCGAGACCGGGCGGCGACGATCTGGAAGGCGTACCGAAAAAGAAGCGGTTCCTATAGACCGATCTTGGTAAAAAAAGCATCCGGGCTACAGAAAGGGAATCGCAAAAGCCAACCTCTTACTGGGCGTAGTGTAGAGGAGGTAGTCGTGAACATAAAACGTGACCATAGTCTTCAGATAGTCCTCGAGCAGCGATTAAGACGCTGGATGGACAAGACTTCCGGCGAACGAGTTCTAGCTTTCCTCGACCCCAATCAAGGTGGCGCGCCTGCAATGAAAGACCCGGGAACCTATAATAATAAATCGTGACCACGGCCACCGCGTACTTTACCAACGCACGACTGAGGCGCCCCAAGTTAACCCACCTCCGCAGCCATTTAACACAATAATCTCACGTTCGGAAATTTTCCCTGCGCGCAATGCCTCGTCAAGAGCGATTGGTATCGAGGCTGCAGATGTGTTGCCGAAACGTTGGACGTTACAGTAAACTCGCTCCATGCCTGTTCCTAGTCGTTCCGCTACGGCTTTGATTATTCGGAGATTAGCTTGATGCGGCACCATAAGTGAAACATCGGCTGGAGTTAAATCTGATTTTTCGAGCGCCTTCTTTGTAACGTCGGAGAGCGCCCGCACGGCTACTTTGAATAGTTCGGGCCCTTTCATTTGTATACCCCAGGCAGGGTCTTGGGTGTTCTTCATGTCAAACGTTTGTCGAAGGCCTGAACGAACATGCAGAAGGTCCCAAGCCTTGCCGCTTGATTCCACTACAGTGCTAAGTAGACCCTGATCATTCGGTTGATTCTCAAGTACGACAGCCCCTGCCCCGTCACCAAAAAGTACGCAGGTGCCTCGATCTTCCCAATTGACCATTGAGCTAAGGACATCAGCTCCTACCAAAAGAATGTTATTGTAATCTCCACTTTTTATGTAACTGTGAGCCACGGACAGTCCATAGACAAACCCCGCGCACGCTGCCGCTATGTCGAACGCAGGCACATTGTCGATACCGAGACGGGCCTGAAGTAAACAGGCGGTAGATGGAAAAGCGTACTCGCCCGAGACGGTCGCGACCAAAATAGCATCTAGTTTGT
>CAZSWX010000117.1:0-6615 GCA_964610865.1 uncultured Enterobacteriaceae bacterium | reverse complement strand
AGTCCAGGAAAGGCTATCCTGTTCCTCGAAGATGTGGGGGAAGCGCCGTATCGGGTAGATAGAATGCTGACCCAATTAAAACAAGCCGGAATTTTCGAAGAGTTGGCGGGTGTGGTGCTAGGGGAGATGAATGGGTGCCGGGGAAAAGACGAAGATCCGACCTTGCTCCTGTCAGTTGTCTCGGACATTTTTGCCGATTACTCATACCCCGTTGGATTTGGATTACCCGCCGGACACGGACGGGAGAATTTTACGTTGCCGCTTGGAACGCGGGTTAGATTGGACGGCGAAAGGAATACGTTAGAATTTCTAGAGACTGCAGTAGCATAAATGGGAGGAGGAGAGGATGGACTTCTCGGTGGTTGATGAGGCACTGGAAGGTGCGGTGGGTAACGGCACCTTCCCTGGCGTGGTGGTGTTGGTAGACCGGGATGGTGAGACCCTCTATCGCAAGGCCTTCGGGTTAAAAAGTGTCGTGCCGTGTGAGGTCGCCCTGGTGGAAGATACGGTTTTCGATCTTGCATCTTTGACTAAGCCGCTCGCTACGACGATCGCGCTCATGCGATTCGTTGCGGAGAAGAAGGTAAAACTCGATGATAAGATCAGCCGATTTTTCCCTAATTTCGGCGTGCACGGCAAAAATTCTATAACAATAAGACAGCTGCTGTCGCACTCCTCAGGACTGCCGGCCTGGCAGCCTTACTACGAAGACTTAGCACAAAAGAAGCGTGGTATCGGACAATTGGCGACGATGGCCTCACAAAGTGCGCGTGAGTTTATTTACGCCCAATTGCAGCGGGAAAAGGTCCTGTTTGAACCTGGGACCGGGGTAGCATACAGCGATCTAGGCTTCATGCTCCTTGGTGCACTTGTTGAAGACGTCAGTGGGATGGGGCTCGACCAGTATTGCTGGGAAAAGATTTACAGACCGTTGGGGCTAAAGGCGATCGGCTTTATCAATCTTGAGACTTTACGGCGAAAAAAACTAGAACCGGCTACAGAGATGATTGCTGCAACCGAGGATTGTCCCTGGCGGAAGCGTATTCTCTGCGGTGAGGTGCACGATGACAATGCATATGCAATGGGAGGCGTGGCGGGGCACGCGGGGCTCTTCGCACCAGTTGACGATGTGCATTGCCTAATCTCCGAGCTGATACATTGTTACTACGGTGACAGTAACTTCTTGCCGCAGTCGGTCGTCCGTGAATTTTGGACCCAGGACGGACGTGTGCCGGGTAGCTCTTGGGCGTTGGGATGGGATACGCCAAGTAGCCAGGGCTCTACAGCCGGCGATTCATTTTCTACCCTATCTGTTGGGCATTTGGGTTTTACGGGCACATCAATGTGGGTGGATGTGAAAAGAAAGATTCAGGTCATCGTATTGAGCAATAGAGTGCACCCAACGCGCAAAAACGAGAAGCTTTCCGGCTTTCGACCTATTCTGCACGATGCGTTAATGAAGGTCGTCCTTGATGGTGTCGATGGTGCTGTGATGCCTAGTGGTCGGACTACAGAGCCGACACGATCGACGATCAAACTCACACAAGTCCAAGAAGTGTCCGAAGCGGGTCCCATTGATGGAGTCGGCGAGCCGTCGGCGAATAGGGCTGCGACTGAGCCAGGCGACCCTAATGTAACGTCCCTCGCCTCGTAGAACATAACCAATCCGTACGACGACAAGCTGTATGGCGCACATTACGGAACTAGATCCTCGCGGCATCCGGCATGTGCATTGCATCGCCATTGGAGGAGTCGGCATGGCGACGCTGGCGGTCATGCTGAAGGAGTGCGGCTATCAGGTGTCCGGCTCGGACACCGCAGTGTACCCGCCCATGAGTGATTTTCTAGCGCGTCACGGTATCGAGGTCGATGCGGGCTACGACGCCACAAATTTGAGTGCTGCGCCGGATCTTGTCATCGTTGGAAATGCAGTGTCGAGGGATAATCCCGAGGTAGTGGGCTTGCTAGGGTCTGAACTGGATTACGTCTCTTTCCCGCAGGCGGTGGCAAAATTTTTTCTCGAAAACAAGCGTCGAATTGTGGTTGCCGGGACCCACGGAAAAACCACAAGTACCGCGATGCTCGCGTGGATTCTCGAACAGGCCGGGCGCTTACCCGGCATGCTGGTAGGGGGAATCAGTAGAAATTTTAATAGTGGCTATGCAATTGGCGAAGGCGGGGACTTTGTCATAGAAGGCGACGAGTACGACTCGGCATTTTTCGACAAAGGTCCGAAGTTTCTACATTATCTTCCGAGCGCGCTGTTGTTGAATGCGATTGAGTTCGACCATGCTGACATCTACAAGGATCTAGAGCAGATAAAGCGAGCCTTCAGCCGACTTCTTGATATTGTGCCTGGCGGGGCGCCGATCGTCGCTTGCAACCATTACCCGGAAATCCGTAAGGTGCTCGAAGCTTCCGGACAGTCATATGAGACATTTGGGATCGGTCACAGCGCCGACTGGCAAGCCCACGATGTTCTCGATGACGGAAGCAATACTACGTTCCGTGTCACGCGTTATGGATCTGAATATGGCGATTTCGTAAGTCCCCTGATGGGCCGGATGAATGTGTTGAATGCTCTAGGCGTAATTGCTCTATGCTCTCATATTGAAATTTCGCCTACACAAGCACAGGCGGGTTTAGCCAATTTCAGAGGAGTAGAACGACGCCAGGAATTAGTAGGTACAGCAAGAGGAGTGACGATAGTAGATGATTTTGCGCACCACCCGACGGCTGTACGGGTTTCGATAGAAGCCTTGCGTATGCGCTTTCCTGGCAGGCGACTTTGGGCCATTTTCGAGCCACGGTCTAACACCTGCCGTCGTAAAATCTTTCAGGCGCCTCTAGCCGATGCCTTGGGGCGTGCCGACAGGGCCATAGTGGGCGAAGTCATTGCTAAGCCTCAGGATCCCGTGGATGCGGAAGACATGTTCTCTACGGAAGAATTGGCAGCGACTCTCCAATCGGCAGGACACTTTGTAGAAGCGGGCCTAAGCCCAACGCAAATTGCAGATCTGCTTGACAAGGATTGTCTTGCCGGTGACGTCGTTCTGATCATGTCGAACGGCCCATTCGGCGGTCTTCCACGAAAGGTGATGGCGGTGTTGGACCACGTTTAGGGCAATCGAAGATTGAGGGCCGTTTCCTTTGGTTCGTACATGCGGTTGTACATTCTGTAGTTCCGGAGAACCCGCTTGACGTATTTACGCGTTTCTCGGTAGCTAATATTCTCAACGAATTCATCTGCATCCAAATCGCCAGATCGAGTGTACCATTTGGTAGCCGGAGTCTCGCCGGCGTTATAGGCTGCCAACGCTAGGATAACGCTTCCTTGATACTGGTCTAATAAACTACGGAGGTACCCTGTCCCAACACGTATGTTGGTCTCCGGATCTGTCAGGAGAGTTGAATCGTTTACAGTCCCACCGGTAAAGCGTGCGGCAGTGCCGGCCAAGAGTTGCATTAACCCATACGCGTTGGCGTGCGATACCGCGGAAGGGTTAAAAAGACTTTCTTGACGAATTAAAGAGATTACGAGGAACGGATTAACCCCATTTTGTTTTGACTGGGCTTGAACAGTTGACCAGAACGCTTTTGGATACATATAGGCCCGACGAACTGCGGGAGGGTAGTTTATACGCTTCGCGAAATCGAATGCAGTGGTGTGATCGCCTATCTGGACCGCCAATGCGACAAGAAATTTGTGCCAGCTCGTGTTGTTGGGCGCGTCCCGTGCCATTCTTTCGAGTTCTCCGCGCGCGAGAGAGAAGAGGCCCAATTGTGCGAGTAGATTAAACCGGTCAAAATGAATTTGTTGGTCCGGGCGAAGGAGGGGCTTCGTGGGTGCCCCAGGGGAGGCCAGAGGTAGCGGCCCTAACCGAACGCCTAAACGCGTCTCCGCCCACAGGGCATAATATCCATTAGGATACTGACGGAGTATTTCGTGATAGAGCGGGCGAGCATCCAGTGCGGGGTCTAGTTTTTCTTTGGAACGGGCAAGCCAGTAAAGGCTTCTTCCAGCATGAGAATCTGCGTTCTCATATTCGGCCGCCTGGATAAATAGTCTTTGAGCCTCCTTATATTCCTGCGCTTCGTAAGCCATCCAGCCCTGGTTCCAGAGAGATTCTATTGCGAGTTTGTTCTGAGGAAAGCGCCGCCGGATGTCTTCGTAGGAGGACGAGGCTTCTTTGTGTTGCTTTTTGGCCTGGAAAATCCGACCGCTTGCGTATAGGGAATCCTTTGCAATCGGTGAATCGGGGTAATTAGCTGCCAGACGTTGGAAAAGGGCCAAGGCGGCTGAGTCCTCGTCTCTGTTCCATAAAGCCTGAGCCCAATCATATAGGGCATTCTTTGCGAGGGCATGTGATGGGTAGCGGGAGACGATGTTTCGCCACTCCTCGGCCGCGAGATCGTACTGGCCGCTGCGTTTATAAATATCTGCGAGATGTAGCAAGGCGGAAGGTGCAGTTGTGTTGTCCGCTGCGAAGCGAGTCGCCAGCTCCTGCGCTAAATCTTGAGCCGAATCAATGTCGGCCTCCTTAAGGGCCAACGCCGCCTCCGCGAAATAGGCCTCGGGTGTCGTCAGGGCCAGTTTGCTTGCATGTGTTGTTCTCAGTGCGCGTACACGGTCCCTTGCTTCTCGGGCCCAAGACGACAGGGGGGCCATCTGTCGAAGCTTCTGGTAACGGTGGTGCGCATTAAGCCATTTACCCTGCTTCTCTTCCGACTGAGCCATCAGTAAAAGGGACTCTTGTTGGATTGGTCCATTTGGTCTTGCTGTTTCATATGCCCGTCGCGCATAATCAAACGAAGCTTGCCATTTGTCTTTCGACTGGTTAACCGCGGCTAGCTGTAGTGCGGCCCTGCTCTCCCAGACCGTCGAATCCGAGTGATTCAATAGACGGACGAGAGTGGCCTGTGCTCTGCTGAGCTTGCCCGCTCGCCGAAAAGCCTCGCCTAAGAAATACAGGACATAGTCCTCCAGAACAGAAGAGCCTTCACGCGGAGAATCGAAAGTGTTTAGTACGGCGAGCCAATCTTTTTTCTCGAAAGAGCGGTAACCTCGCAAAAATATCGCGGTCGGGTCTAGCGATTCCGCATCTTTGTTGGCGTGATCTGAGGCCGTTTGGAGTCGTGTGTTCTTTTGCGGCTTGAGCCGTTTTGTAGCATTGCTACTGAACGGGGCTATCGCCCCTGGTGTCGTCTGATCACTCAAGGCGACGGCGAGGGTTGAAATGCCTAAGGGGTCAAAGGCGATACACAAAAAGAAAATTCGAAGATTGAAGTGCATGAGTCACAAGTTTGATAAATACAGCAATTGAGTCTAATTCTGTTTCGCAATATATTCGTGTAGTCTAACCAAAAAGCACCAGCGGGGTATAGAGGAAGGAAGACGTTTATGCACATAGGAGTTCTTGCTTTTTTGACGGAGGCTTCGGGGCAGCCCGGTGGAATCGCGTTTGAGGCCGAGCAACTCGGCTTTGAATCATTTTGGGTAGCAGAGCATTTGGTCATTCCGGTTGACTACACGACGTATTATCCACGTTCAGAAGACGGACGAGTGCCCGAGTTCTATGCGCACCTGATTGACCCATTTGTCGCGTTAGCAACGGCGGCCCAAGCAACGAAGGTCATAAAATTAGGCACGGGGATTTGTTTATTGCCTGAAAGAGACGCTATTACGACTGCCAAGGCGGCTGCCAGCGTAGATTTGTTTTCGAATGGCCGGTTGCTGATGGGTGTGGGGGCAGGGTGGTTTCCGGAGGAGGCAAAGGTGATGGGCGTACAGTTCAACAGACGGTGGCAGCACTTACGAGAATCTGTTGAGGCCATTCGTGAATTATGGACGGCAGAGGAGGCGAGTTATAATGGGGACATTGTGAACTTTCCTCCCGTTAAGTTGTTTCCGAAACCGGTCCAAACGCCAATGCCGCCGATCTATTTAGGGGCGCACGACCGACGTTATGCCCTAAAACGCGTAGCCCGATACGCGGACGGGTGGTGTCCAGGCGGGCTAACCCCCGAGCAGGCCGCCGACGATATCCCGGTGATCCGCAGACTTGCCGAGGAAGCCGGCCGCGATCCAAATGCCCTGGCATTCTCTGTTATGTTGCTAGGCACTCCCAAGGGAGGAATAACCACGGAGCTGTTAAAGAAATATGCCGGGGCCGGAGTGACGCGAATTATCGTCGGAGCCGCGGCCGCAGCGACCGGAGACGGTGTTGAGGCGGTTAAACAGCTGGCGCCTATTGTGGACTGTGCTCAACATGTGTAGTTACCAGGCGGCAATGAACAGGGGTGGAGTTTTTGTGAAGATTAAGTTTGTGACAGAGAAGGTCATTATTGTTTTTGTGGGTCTATTCCTTTCGGGTGCATTAGCGTGCAGTAACGTGACGTCGACCGTTACGTCAATTATCCCTGGCCTGCCTAATGAAACTGCCACAAAAGTAAAAGTGGGCGAACGACTTGCACTGAAAGTTCCGCCCCAAGTTGCGATTATGTTGTTCCAAGACGTCGCTACGGAAAACGGATGGGCTGTCAGGCGGGTGGGGGATCAGCGAAACATCAACGGTGAAATTATGGGAAAATTTTTCCGTGTCGAAACCATACAGT
>CAZSWX010000116.1:0-6729 GCA_964610865.1 uncultured Enterobacteriaceae bacterium | reverse complement strand
GACGGTCTGGAGTTTCCGGAGGGGCCTATCGCCATGGACGATGGCAGCGTGATCCTTACCGAGATAAAAAGAGGGACGCTGACTAGAGTGAAACCAGACGGAACGAAAGAAGTTGTCGTTGAAACCGGCGGTGGCCCTAACGGGGCAGCGGTTGGGCCGGATGGCAAAGTATATGTGTGTAACAATGGCGGATTCGAATGGATTGAGGCCGGCGGATTAACGGTCCCACACGGTATCCCGGATACCTATACTAATGGGTACATCCAGCGAGCGGATATTGATACGGGCGCGGTAGAAACGATCTATACAGAGTGCGATGGTAATAAACTGTGTGGTCCGAACGACATCGTCTTCGATGCTGCGGGCGGGATGTGGCTCAGCGACTTCGGCAAGGTGCGAGACCGTGATCGAGACCGTTGCGGCCTCTACTATGCGAAGCCTGACGGATCAATGATCAAAGAAATGGTTTTTCCCATCGACGGGCCTAACGGGATTGGTCTCGCGCCGAACGACGCGCGACTATATGCCGCTCAGACTTTCGAGGCGCGTGTGTGGGGTTGGAATGTTGAAAGCCCGGGAGAATTAGAGAGGGTTGAAGGGGCGGGAGGACCTCTATTAGCGGGTCAGGGCTGGGGAGTCTTGGTATCAGGGCTCACTGGGTATCAACTGTTGGACACTTTGGCTGTAGAGGCAAACGGGAATGTCTGCGTTGCGACAATACTTAACGGAGGTATAACCGTGTTTGCGCCTGATGGGTCATCGGTGGAGCATATAGCTGTACCGGGCGATCCGGTGGTCACGAACATTTGCTTCGGCGGGCCCGATTTGAAGACAGCCTTTATCACGTTGTCGGGTACCGGAAAACTGGTAGCAATGGACTGGCCGAGACCTGGTCTCAAACTAAATTTCACGCGATAAATTTGTAGCCTCGGCGAGGCGTCGGTGTCTCCATCGATTCTACCTCACCGAGGCAGGCAATGCGTCGATCGGTTTTCTCTGCCAGAACAGGGAGCTGACACGGACGCACGCGACAATAGGGAGACCCTCTGGGTCTGGACAGGGGGTTAGGACAAGTGTTCGTGGCCTTCTTTTTCGTGGTGTTCTGCGTGCAACGTTTCATTTGTAGGGCGGGTATCTTTCCCCCGAACGGCATCAAATGTCATGCGCGCAAGGTATTTCACATTCGCGCAAGCGTCGACGTCGCTGACATGGCACTCCGATGCCTGCGGTATGAGAAACCTATACGGACCGCCTTTGTTTTCGGGAAGTGGGAGTCCATCTAATCGGTATAGAATGATGGCATCTCGCACCGAGTTTAGGGGAAGGCTTGCCGAGAATTTCCCGTCCGTGCATTCGAGGGTGACATAACGCGCGGCTCCGGTCGCTCCTACATGATCAAGGATCGACTGCAGAGAGACCGCGGCGCCCTCTTTCCCTGGTAGCACTTCGCTAACGTTCTCAATTTGGTTTGGTAGAGAATGCAGACTCGTAAAGTCAAACTTTTTCGGGGTTTCCACTTCTCCGCCGATTTCTAGTATATCCATGCTCTACGCTCCTATCTATTATTCGTTAATGGGTGGCTTATGGTACGCCGCGTAACGCGAGGTGTCATGAGGGTCCGCGCGGAAAATTTCTTCCCTTGTCGTTTTCGGGAGGGGTACGGTAGCAACCTATGAAGTGTTACAGTGTCGCGCAGTACCACCTTATGGGGAATAGCAACAAGCAGGTGTTGGAGTTGTCATGCGTGTCATCAGTTGTAATATGAATGGTATTCGATCGTCGGCGCGCAAAGGGTTCTTCGAATGGTTGAAGAATCAGAGGGCGGATATAGTCTGCGTGCAAGAACTAAAAGCGCAGGCGAAGGATGTGATTCCGCATTACGAGAGGGCTGGCCGATTATCGGGAATTTTTCACTATGCTCAGAAACCTGGATATTCCGGGGTCGGTATATATTCTTGGCGTGAACCCGACCGAGTCCAAATCGGTTGGGGGTGGGAGGAAGCCGACGCTGAGGGACGATATCTACGCGCTGATTTTGGACGTCTTTCGGTAATTTCGTTATATTTACCTTCTGGATCCAGTTCGGAAATTCGGCAGGAGGCGAAGTATAGATTCATGAAACGACTGTACCCTCAGTTGCAGATTTTACGGAAAAGTCGTCGGCATGTTGTACTATGCGGTGATTGGAATATTGCTCATACTAAGAAAGATATAAAGAATTGGCGGGGAAATCAAAAAAGTTCGGGTTTTCTGCCGGAAGAGCGCGCGTGGATGAGCCGCGTATTTGATGAGGCTGGGCTTGTGGATGCATTTCGGCGCATAAACCAGCAAGAGGATCAGTATACCTGGTGGTCATTCCGCGGTCAGGCCCGGGCCAAGAATGTGGGATGGCGTATTGATTATCAAATAACGACCCCCGGTCTCGCCAAACTAGCGCGGAAGGCAACTATTTATAGAAAAAAATTCTTTTCAGATCACGCGCCGTTAATGATAGATTATGACTACTCGTTCGGTGTGGGCAAGAGTGTAGAGCAAAAGCAAAAATTGCAAAAGTAAAATGACGTGGGAAATTTTTATGGTGATATTGAAACATGTCAGATCCTGCCACAGTATGGTGGTCTCGACATCCGCAGTTCCTTTTGTTTCCATACCCACCAAGCTCAAATAAATTAGCGATTGTCTTCGCTGGGAAAAGTGATGTAGGACGTGTTGGGTGGGGCGAATCCCTGTTGCGAGCGGGACATTCGTGTGATACGCAACAACCGGGCCGCGAGGACAACCGTGCTTCGCGGTCGGGTGAATTTAAATGGGACGAAGGCTTGTTCTATTTTTTTTGGCATTGACGCTTGCTCACAATGGAACGCTTCCGCTTTTGGCTGTTGACGGACCTCTGCCGGGTGGCCATGAGTGCTGTGAGGAGGAGCGACATTGTCCAATCAGCTATCATGAACGAGCGGATTTCGGGAACGGCCGCGATATAGCCCGTGCATGCGTCCTCAGGCGATGCCCGGAACCCAATTCCCCAGTCTCCAATTCTTCAGATCCACGAGAGTTTCTAGCGTCGAGTGCGTCACAAAGAAGCAGCGGTGCTTTTTGTGAACCCAAAAGGCTTGAAGACATTTCGGCTGACGCGTGTTCAGAGTGGCCACTAGATCTCCAGCCTCCTCGTCGGGTCTAGTTCGTTCGCGACGACAGTCTTAATTCAACTGTAGGAAACTTTGTTTCTGTTATTGGTTCGGCGCTTTTGAGCACGGGTTAACAGCGGTACTTGCGTAATAGGGGTGCTTGCTGACACCGATATCGAGAAGGCGCCTGACGTGGGGGTAGCATATGCTTATTTGTTTCGGGGTTCTGCGGAGCCTGGGCTGCATGCAGCTGTGCGCTATAAATATCTTTTGTTTGCTTTTTTCTAATCCTGGGTTTTCGCAGGTATCAGGTCAAATTGAACCGTCTTCGCAAAAGGGACAATTGGAAGAGGCGGTAGCCCTAGAGTCTGTAGTTGTTACTGCGGAACGTATAACTCCGGCCGAGGGAGCCGCGGTGTCGGTCATTTCGGCTGAGGAATACTCAGAATACCAACCGAAGGACGTGGGCGAAGCGCTAAAAATGAGCGTCGCTGGTGCAACAGGTAAACGTATCGGCGGCATGCACCTGGAACCTGTCGTGCGTGGCCTGAGCAAGGATAGATTGAGCGTGATGACCAATGGTACTAAAATATGGGGCGGGGGCCCATTTCGGATGGATCCTCCAACTTCACTTCTAGATATAGACGAACTGGAATCGATAGAGATTATCAAAGGACCATACTCCGTTACTCGAGGGCCGAGTAGTATTGGCGGCACGATAAACCTGGTCACCAAGCAACCGGAGTTGTCCGCAAACTGGTACGCGCGAGGCTCAGTTGGCGCTTCCTATGCGAGCAATCATGACGGTTGGGCGACACGGGCGACTGTTTCTGCGGGTGGGCCGTCTTTGGCCTTTAGGCTTTCAGGCAGTTACCGCGACTACCAGGATTATGATTCGGGGGACGGAGAGCGTGTTCTTTCCGGTTTTCAAAGTCAGTCGATTTCCGGTGGGCTCCTTTGGCAACCTGATGCTAAACACCGGATACGAGTCTCAATGAGCAGAGAGTCTGACCGTGATGCGCGATTCGGGACATTACCTCTCAGCCTTGAGGAGGACGATGCATATCTTGGGTCGGTCTCTTATACAATCACGGATCCCATGGAATCCGTGGAAAGCTTGGAATTTTCTGCTTATTACAATTACGTGCACCACAGAATGAACAACGAGCACAAGCCGACTCGCGGGATGATGCGGGTGGTCTTTCCTCTGGATGCGAGAACTTTTGGAGGACGTTTACAGGCGAATGTTCCATCTTTTTTTGGGGGCCGTCTGACAGTAGGCGGAGATATTTATCGGCTCGAGCGCGAAGGAACGAATCACGTGTCGTTCCTAAAAGGGCCGAAGGCAGGGATGCATATGTTCTTTGATTCTTGGCCGGATGCGCACGTCCTTGATGGTGGGTTGTTCGGCGAGTACGCGTACCAAATATTCCCGCGGTTCCGGTTAGTCGTTGGTACACGCGTGGACTTCGTCGACACCGGAGCAAATCCCGACGAGAAGGCACGGATGGGGTTTAACCGTTTTTACGGACCTGGGGCGTCGGATTTCAGTGAGTTCGAGGTGAATGTGTCTGCGAACGGTCGTCTCATTTATACCTTATCCTCCGCGGCTGAAGTGTTCGTGGGTGTTGGACGCGCGGTGAGGACCGCGGATACCACCGAGCGCTACTTTGCACTGGGGCCGGGACCCGGCGGATTTTTTGTAGGGAATCCGCAGGTGGATCAAGAGGAAAGCTTGGAAGTAGATGTTGGTTTCTCCGGTTTATGGGGGCGGATGGGCGTTAGTGGAGCGGTGTTTTACAACCGAGTTGATGATTATATTTTAGAGTATCTTCTAACTCGTGCGGACGTGAATATGGATGGAAAGACCGATAACGTGAGAGGGTTTCGCAATATTGATTACGCATCATTAATGGGTTTCGATTTTGATTTGAGTTATGCGTTGCGTGAAGATCTCATGCTCCACGGGTCCTTTGCGTATGTGAGGGGAGAGAACGAGGAGCAAGACAGGGCGCTCGCGGAAATCCCACCACTCGAAGGTATTTTCGGTCTGCGCTATGAATACGCGCATTGGGATGCATGGATTAATCCTATGCTTCGTTTGGTACAAAGCCAGCACCGGGTAGATACGTTTTTCGGCGAAGACACAACACAAGGGCATGTGACCGTTGATGTCAGTGCGGGCTTTCAAATGCTCGACAAGTATGAGTTCAAAATCTTCGTTTCTAACCTGTTCGATAAAAACTACAGCGACCATCTGACTCGAGAAAATCCGTTTTCGGGGAGGGACGTCTTCGAACCGGGACGGGTGGTCACGATGGGGTTTCGAACCACATTCTGACTTGAAATGCTCGTGGCCGACTCACTATCTCAGACTTTGCCGAGCGGGGTCACGCCCTGTCGCTGGAACCTGGGACTGGAAGCGGGATGGCTTCATCTACGAGCATGATCGGGATATCGTCTCTGATCGGATAACAAACGGCTTGGTCTTCTCGAACGAGCGCTCCGTCAATGGTTTCGGACACCAAATTGCCCGCGCGGTTGTTCAAGGTGCCCGTCTCGATAGCGCTGTTGAGGCTAGAAACTTGGGCCTCAGCCATCATGTGCACCGGTTGCTTTGTTTCTGGGCACACCAGTATTTTTAGAAGCTCTTCATTAATAGTCATTGTGTTTGGGCTCCATCTCCCGTTGCATCGAGGGATAGTAAGACGCTAAACATCACTTCGACCCCGGCCCGAAGTGAAGATGCGGGTATGCGCTCGTTGAGACCGTGTACCCCCCGCGCGTCTGCGCTGGTTAGGGTGAGGCCTGAAAACCCGTAGCTAACGATACCTTTTTCTCTGAAATAATGAGTATCGGTAAAGCCGCCGAGAACGCTTGGAAGCACTAATGCCTCGGTGTCCCTCTTCGCAGCAACGGACTGAATTGCGGAAAACAGCAGTGTGTCTGGTCGCGACGCTACGGACTTAAAGTTAAGTATTTGTTTGAACGTTATGTTGGGATCATTCACCAACTGGCGTAAAGTCTCCACAAATTGCTCTGCGTCCTCGCCTGGTAAAAGCCGACAGTCCAACTGTGCTCGCGCGGTCGCCGGAACGACGTTTGTTTTAGCGCTGCCGTCCAGAACGGTTATAGATATAGTGTTGCGGACTAAAGCGTTTTGACTTGGAACAGACGTGAAAGAGGTTTTAAAGGAGACGTCCTGTAAGCGTTCGTCGAGCGGCGGCAAATTGACGGAAGCATTGCTGTGAGTTTTGCTCTCCAAGGTGTTGAAATATCTTTCTACAGCCGGAACGACTTTGATAGGGGTTTCATGCTGGCGGATCTTGTCGAGTGCGCGAATGAGGCGGTTGACCGCCGTTTCCGGGACCGGGGATGAGCCGTGTCCAGCGGGTCCTTTTGCCTCTAGTTCTAACCAAAGTGGCGCCTTTTCCGCGACCGCGATCCTATAAGTTGTAATCCCGTCAACTTGTCTAATACCACCGCCTTCTGTAAGCAGGTATTCTGCGTCGGCGATTTGATCAAAATGGTGTTCGATGAACCATCCGGCGCCCTTAGTGCCTCCGGTTTCTTCATCTCCCGTCCCAAGAAATATTATGTCTCG
>CAZSWX010000115.1:0-6768 GCA_964610865.1 uncultured Enterobacteriaceae bacterium | reverse complement strand
CTATCACCATTAAAAGATCGGCCTGTCTTGGGCTAAATCGAGGCAAAAGCGCTCCAAAACGGTCAATATCATAAGGTGTCATGGACAGCGCCATATATTCCATAGCACAGCAGGCAGTTGCAAAAGGATAGGGGAAAATGGAATATTTTCGCGCCCACCCTATCGCCTTGTCTATCTGAGTCAAAACCACAGCATCGCCGAGTAGTGCCTGCTCCCCGGCCTGCATATGCGTCGCATTTATTTCGTTGGTTTCTTCCATTACTTCACCGCTAAACCTCATAACTGCTGATCACACCCGGGGGGTTAGGCCACTTTCGTGGACTTTGAAGATTCTACGGTGCCATTCTCTCGCCAGTCCGCGACGGCAGCCTTGATTGCGTCCTCAGCTAAAACCGAACAATGAATCTTCACCGGAGGTAAAGCAAGCTCTTCGACGATCTTCGTATTCTTGATCTCATACGCCTCTTCGACGGTCTTACCCTTCACCAACTCCGTCACATAGCTCGACGACGCAATCGCCGAACCACAACCAAACGTTTTGAACTTCGCGTCTTCTATCACTTCCGTCTCTGGATTGATCTTCAACTGCAACTTCATTACATCCCCACACTCCGGAGCCCCCACGACACCCGTCCCTACATTTCCCTCATCTTTCTCAAAACTTCCCACGTTCTTCGGCCTCTCAAAATGCTCAACCACCTTTTCCGTATACGCCATAATGTTTTCCTCCTCGATTCGGCGTCGTCTTACCCCTTCTTTCAAATAGGGTAAAGTACATCCGCGATGATAGAGTTCTAAAGTCTACCTTGTCAACAGCACCACGCTCGCAAAGGCCCTAATACGGCGACCTCCTGTTACCATCTTTTTACCATCTTTCGTATTTAATGAGGACTCGTTCATACCCTGCTTTACGTAGTACGTCTCTCAGGGCCAGTAGGGGCTTTCCGATCCCGCATATGTAGAATCGTCTCCTAGTTCCATCGTTCACAGAGTAGTGTTTCTCGATGAAAGGCAGAAGCGCACGCGCATCCAAATAATTATCAATCAAGACAGGTTCGAAGGAAAATCGCGAGTGCCGCTCTTCCCAAGAACGCCACTCATCGTAGTACAAAAGTGCTGTCCAGTCGCGTTCTCCATAGATCAAACGAATCGGGCACGAATGGCCCACAGACAAGGCCTGATGGATCATGGGTCGAAATGGTACTACACCCGTCCGGTCTGCTATGAAGACCTGCTCACAGTCTTCACTCTGATCCAGAACGAAATTCCCCCACGGACCATTGAATTGGAGGATGTCACTCTCTGCGCAATGAAAAAGGTAAGAGGAGCCTAGCCCCCCACCAACCCTATTCAAGCAGATTTCAAAGAGTGTCCCTTCATCGGGTAGAGATGCAACAGTATACGCACGCGTAACAGTCGTTTGGCCGATTGGAAGTGAAAATGAAAGGAACTGCCCCGGGCGAAACGGAACCGTTGAACCCCGCAGCGTTTTGAGCAAAAGTGAACGCGTCTCTTCGTTATGATTGTATATGCGCTCGATCCTTGCAAGATTTACGTTTTGCGGATCCATAGAAATCCATTTGAAGAATCACATTTGCTGGTTGATCGTATAGCGAGGAATGATAATTTTTACTTCACCTGAGCAAACGATGGCCTGACAGCCTAAGCGAGAAGTCGACGTGAGCCCTGGCGCCCTGTCGAGCATATCATCCTCTTCTTCCTCATTCCCACTTAGGTATTCCATCCCGCCAAGTACGACTATATGGCACGTAGTACATGCGCAGTTACCACCGCACGCATGCTCTAGTTCTACGCCGTGACCAAGCAAAATATCGAGCACCGAGCCGGGTTCCCCATCATGATGAAACGGTGCCCTTTTCGGATCAAACTCAATAATTTCATCTTCGCGCTGGTCTTCAAAAGAAACGTGTAGTTTCGCCATAGTTTTGTTCTTTTGGCGTCTTAACGCCTCTCCTATTGCAACATCTCCGAGTGGCCGTCAGTCGCGTCTACCTTTGCCAGGACCTTTCTTGCTATGTCTAGAAAGGTCGCGCATTGAGGATTGTTCTCGTCCCGAAAAATAATCGGATCGCCGGCGTCACCACTCATCGCTATCTGTCTGCTAATTGGGATCTCGCCGAGTATTGGCAACCCGAATTCCTGGGCAATTTTCGCGCCTCCACCACGGTCAAAAACGTGCGCTTCATGTCCGCACGAACTACAAGTTAAGTAACTCATATTCTCCACCACACCTATTACCGGCACATCAACTTCTTCAAACATCTTGATTCCTCTCCTCACATCTAGGAGAGCTACGTCCTGGGGCGTGGTAACAATTACGCCACCGGCAAAAGGAACCTTTTGCACCAACGTAAGTTGAGCATCACCCGTACCGGGAGGTAGATCGACCACCAAAACATCCAACTCTCCCCACTCAACTTTGGAGATAAATTCCGTCAACAACTTATCAATCATAGGGCCACGCCATATTACCGCCTTTCCTTCCGGGACAAGGAAACCCATAGACATCACACGGATGTCGTTACGTGTAACAGGGACTAACCTCTTGTCTTCGGTGCTCTTAGGCTTCTCTGTGATCCCGAGCATCAGGGGAATACTAGGCCCGTAGACATCAGCATCCATAAGGCCGACTCTTTGGCCCATCTTCGCCATCGCTCCCGCTAAATTTACCGAAACAGTCGATTTACCGACGCCACCCTTTCCGCTAGCAACGGCGATAATGCTCCTAACTCCTGGAATATCCGGCTTGGTCGCTTTTTGCGCCGGCTTGGTCGGTTCTGCCGGTTCAATCGTGATCTCAATAGGAACATCCACCAGCGGACCAACCGCGCTCATTACGCTTTTACTAATGGCATCGATGATTTCTCGATTGCCGGTAGAAGGCGCAAGTTCTATCGTTATGGAAGCACCGCCGACTACAATATCTTTTACAACGCCAAAAGCCACTATGTCACGACTAAATCCCGGGTATTTAACTTGTTTCAAAGCTTCCAGCAACTCTTGAGGTTTTACGTTCTTAGCCATGGTTCCTCTCTAATTAGGGTCCTCTATTTTTCTTCTTTCATCATGCAAGCTACGGAGGTAATCGTGTGTGTAGATACCCGTCTCATGCCCATCATCCCAGGTCGCATTTACAGCATAATTACCGACGGGAGTGATCTTGATCAGTTTTGGATTCTCGACCTCCACAAAATGGCGTTCACCGCCGTGGCCCTGACACACCGCACAGGGACACCACCCCCGAAGATACCTGAACGGATAATCGCTTATTGTGTCATCGTCCCACAATACGCGGACAAGCTCCTCATCAGGAATGGGCGTTAGAAGGATTGGCGTAGGCACTTAATACCTCATTTCTAATACATTTCTATGACATTTTCGTTGTATTTAATGTACCACAGGCGATAATTGCATCTCGGGGGCCTCCACGACGCTCCGTGCAATTCTGAAAAATTCCTGAGCTACCAGGTGCTCCGGGGCAGTCGTTATCAGCGGACGACCTTTGTCCCCTCCCGCCCTCAACTCCTCTACCAAAGGCACTGTTCCTAGAACCCTTAGCCCGGTCTTTTCCGCCGCGCCGCGCCCGAATATCTCTTCTTTTTTTCCGCAGGCGGGACATTGATACACACTCATGTTTTCTACAATCCCCAGAATAGGAACCTTCACCTGATTGAACATCCCAATTCCCCGCCGCACATCTAATAGCGCGACATCCTGGGGTGTGGTGACGATCACACCAAGATCCACGTTTACCTCTTGCGTTAAGGTTAGCGCTACGTCCCCTGTTCCCGGCGGCAAATCGATCACGAGGTAATCTACATTCTCCCAGACTACGTCGCGCAAGAACTGACGAACTATACTCATTACTATGGGTCCACGCCAAATTACCGGAGATTGGTCATCCAAGAAAAACCCCATGGAAATCAGGCTTATGCCCAGGCTCTCTACCGGAAATATTTTCTTATCTTGAGCGGGTCTGGGGGCATTTTTTGCCCCCATCATGAGAGGCACACTAGGCCCATATATATCCGCGTCCAATAGCCCTACTTTATAACCCAACGAAGCAAGTGCTAACGCCAAATTAACCGCTACTGTAGATTTGCCAACTCCGCCCTTCCCGCTTGCTACTGCCAGTATACGCCCTACTCCCTGCAACCTTCCACGCTCTTGCTCTCCTTCGGCATTTTCGCGTCTTGTGGTGTCACCAGTATCCGAGTTAACTGCGTGCACGTGAACCCGGTCAATGCCCGATATCTGCTTCAGTTGCTGGGTAATCAGCGCGCGTAGGTTCTGAAGCACTTCTTCTTTAACATTTCCGGCGCGTAGGGATACTATTACGCTGCCTGGACCTTTCTCGATTTTGTCGACAATCCCCAGAGTGACGATATCTTGCTTAGACCCCGGGTAAAGCACTTGTTTCAAAAGGTTCAAAATTTGATCTTCGGGTATAGTCTTTCCCACTTAATTCGCTCCATTCGCTTCTTTAGAGACAGAGAGGCTGACCACCAAACACATCGGCGACGTCTCAAATATCAAGGCCAGGCAAGCTGTTCAAGAACCTAAATAAACGATCTACAGAGGCCATACGTGAGGAATACACAGCATCGAGACGAGGAACAGAATACTCTTGAGCGGCAAGCCGATTTTCACAAAATCAGAAAAACTGTATCCACCAGCACCGTAAACCATCAGATTCGTCTGATATCCTAAAGGCAAAACGAAACTCGAAGAGGCCGCTACCGTTACGGCGATTGCGAATGGTCTAGGATCTACCCCAAATTGGAATGCTACTTCATGAGATATAGGGAAGACAAGTGCCACCGCGGCAACATTTGATATCATTTCAGAAAAAAACGACGTAACCAGGTATACCGCGGCGAGTAGCCCCACGGGCCCTAGCCTCACCGCTATTTCCAATAGCGCCGAGGCTATTAACGCTGCTGTACCTGTCTTTTCCAGAGCCCTTCCAATCCCAAATGCTGCCGCGATTGTTATAAGGACCGACATATCGACAACACCACGAGCTTGTCCAAGCGGTATACACCCAAGCACGACCAGCGTAATAGCACCTAACAACGCTGCCGTGACTATCGGAATGACTCCGAAGGTTACGGAACTCACCAATGCCAAAAGCACAAACAGTGCCGGAATAGCCTTCTCATAACGAGGGACATGACTATCACCGACCTCGGATACCAAGTAAAAATGCGCCGAGTTTCTATATGCACGAGCAAATCCGGGCGAGGTTTCCAATAACAAAGTATCGCCCGCATGCAGCACAATGTCGCCAATTTTTCCAACTATCCTACTTGCCCCCCTATGGACAGCCACAACGGCGGCTCCGTACTGCGTTCTGAAGTTTACGCCTCTGACCGTGCTCCCGACTAAAGGCGATTCAGAAGAAACCACCGCCTCACTTAAATTACCATGTTCCCAGAGGCGTTGCCGACCCTCACGGTACTCCTGTGCTGGAGCCAAGCCCCGTATCTTGTGGAGGTCAACAATCGTTGACACTATTCCCGTGAAAACCATGATATCTCCCACGACGATGCGCTCTTGCGGCCCAACCGGTCCAACGCGTTGCTGTCCTCTTTCTATATCGATAAGAAACAAGCCCGGGAGACCTCGCAGACCGGCTTCGGCTATCGTCTTCCCGAGAAGAGGGCAGTCCGGGAGGACCTTTAATTCTACTATGTACTCACGACTATTACCCTCGATCTGCTCTGTGAGTCCCTTATGATCGGGCAACAAATACCAACCCACTGTAGCAATAAAAAGGAGTCCAACAATTGCGCAGGGCAACCCGACGGCAGCGAGCTCAAAGAACGATAAACTCTGCATGCCGGCGCCCACCATTAAACTGTTGCCCACTAGGTTCGTCGATGTGCCTATTAATGTACAAGTCCCACCAAGAATAGTCGCGAAAGAAAGCGGGATTAAATATCGCGACGGGGAAACGCCGTTCCTTCTTGCCCAGTCATTCACAACCGGAACAAACATCGCCACGATCGGTGTACTGTTCAGAAAGGCTGAGGGCGCAGCCGCACATAACATCATTTTCAAAAGTGCACGAGGTCCTGTTTGGGTTCGACCAAAGATACGGTTTGCTACGAACGCAAGAGCTCCTGTGTGTTGCAAAGCCCCCGCTATCACAAACAGAGACGCGATCGATACAATCCCGGGGTTGGCGAAGCCCGCCAAAGCTTCTTCCGTTGTCAGCACACCCGACGCGAGCAACAAGGCAAGAAGACCTAAAAACATTACGTCTGCAGGAAGCATCCTCTTGAACATACCGACAAGGCAGCAGAACAAGCCCCCGATTGTGATCCAACCCTCCCAATTCATAGTATGCGCCTCCAAGACGAGTTTAACTCGACACGCAAGTCTTACCGATCGTACTTGTTTCGACCCGCGAGCATCGACGCCATAATGGTTCACAAAAACGCGCCCCGCACTGATCTCTCCAACACCGTACACATCGCGGTGAAAGATCCATTTGAGGCGGGACTCGACTACAGGACTACAGGACTACAGGATGGCGTACTAGTACCTTTTAACGCTAAATCGACGGTGAAATACAAACCATGCCGTAGTGTAGAAACTCCGCGCAGAAGGGTCTGCCATACTGGTTGATAATGCCCCCTTATTCTTTCGTTTTGGCCTCGGCACCTGTCCCGCCGGCAGGAGGATGCGCGGCAACTCCCTCTAGCAAAAGATACGGCTGACCTCCTGTATTCATAATTTTCG
>CAZSWX010000114.1:0-6779 GCA_964610865.1 uncultured Enterobacteriaceae bacterium | reverse complement strand
TAGCAAATGTTGCTGTGTCCACTCTTCAACAGGTGATGCAGGATCCGAATGCTCCTGCAGCTGCCAGAGTTAGTGCTGCTCGAACTGCTCTGGAGTTAGCAGGGGATCTGGGATCTAATTCAGGTAATGGATCTGAACAAGGTTCTTTATGTGAAATGACGCCTGGAGAGCTTTCCAGTCTTATTGATAGATGGGAAGATGAGCGTATATCAATGACTAAGGATATCACACCTGTATGAAGTGATGCCCCACCCCCCGGTATGGTCAAAATCAAAACTTAATAGTCACTCAGAATACCCCTATAAAGTTTTTGTTTTTTCGGACTTCCTTCCTTATAAATCGCTACAAATCGCTTGATACGAATCAAAGTGTAACAACTTCTCAATTTTAATGAATAGTATTCTAATTAGTGTAATTCACTTTCTTAATCAGAAATTTAACTGTATGAAATTATCCCCCAACAACTTTCAAAATTTCCAGGTTAATCTGGAGTAGTTGAGTTATTTCAGCGGTATTCTTTCAAACCACTTCTAAACACATTTCAGGGTAAGTACTATTAGTATCAAAGGGCGGCCCCTATAGGTTGTCCAGGGGTTTCGGCATCCTTAGCAACTTGGGAATGGGTGTAACTTGATAAATTGGTAGGATTTAGTTTCAGAGTAACAAGGTATCGGTTAACTAAGTAATTTTAGATTAATTCCCAATTAGCAGGTGCCCCATTTTTTGTAGAAATTGTCTATCCACCTAAAAGAAAACAACCCAAAAAATCGGTTTCAATCAAAAGGGTAACTCCCGTTGCGTTTTCCGGTATTTCAGAGGTGCGAACCCTGTTTCTTTTTTGAATTCTCTGCTGAAGTGGAACTGGTTTGTGAATCCCACGTTCTCACTAACTTCTGCGATGTTTTGATCTGTTCGAAGCAGCAGTTGTTGTGCTTTGACCATGCGAACCTGTTTGAGGTAGGCCATGGGGCTGGTGTGGGTCAGGAGCGTGAAAAGATGACAAAACCGGGAACGGGAAAGATTGGCAACGGCTGCGAGTTGATTGAGCGAGGTGATTTCTTTGAAGTGCTCAGCAATAAACTGGAGAACCGGAATTATCCGGTTTTCTCCGTCGAGAACTTCTTGGAACCTTGGTCGAGAGGATGAAACCTGGCAAATTATTCTAAGCGCTTTAAATCCCAGTTCAACGCGCTGACTTAGTATGGACACACTCATTTTTTTTGTATTTTGAAGGTCCAAAAGGATTTGAATAATTTCCCCCATCTCTTTGCCCGCGGCTCCGCCAACAATTAAAGGAAGATCCATAAGATCGGTTAATTCCACAGCATCATAAAGGGCGAATACAGTATGAATATAGATTGCATGCATTTTGCCTGTTTCATGATCCCTGTGATGGATAATGGTCATGGGTTTTCCTGGGGGGGTCAGGAAGAATTCCCCTGGATGAGCGACTCCTTTTTTACCATCACATTCAATCTCATAAGATCCGACTTTTACAAAGGCCATAATTGTTTCTGGAATGACTTTTTGGTGGGTTTCCTTTTCTTCGAATGGGGTGTATTGACCTACCTCAAGATGGTCGATCCGTATGGCATTTATAGGAATATCAATCATTTTATCCTTAGATTTATAAGGAATACGGTTTAAAAAAAAGGAATATTAGATATAAATAAAGTAATTTTGTCTTGACATTGGGGGGGGGGGGTTATATGGGGCCATAAACTAACGGGCGATAGTAATTTTATCTATTACTTAAAAGATTAAATTAATTTATAAATACATCAAGTCGTGTTAACTGACTTTTTTAGGAGGAGATACCATGAAAAAATCTTCCTTGAAAAATCTGGAGACTCCCCCTCTCTCAAGAGAAGCCGAGGGGAATTTATTAATTCTAAAATGGAGTTGTTTATGATCCTTAAAAGAGTATTTTCTTTAGTCCTGGCAATATTTGTAGGGGGCATCCTGGCAGGCAGTGTTTCTGCCCAAAAATATGGAGGCACATTAGTTATAGGAACCACTGATCAAAGAATGGGTTTTGATCCGGCGGGACACCAGCCAGATCATCAGGGTAGTCCCGCAGGTCATGATTATCTGATATACCCTGATGTCAGAAAAGGCACGTATGGCGACGGCTCTTCTACTTTAAGCACCTGGTCGGCCCCTTATGCATCCTGGACTTGCGGCTTGTGTGAATCCTGGGAAGCGTTCCCAACCAAAATAGTCTTTTATTTGAAAAAGGGTGTTAAATTCCGTAATAAAGCCCCAGTCAATGGTCGAGAAATTGATGCTAATGATGTCCTCGCAACCTGGAATGCGGCAACAAAAATCAGTAATACAGAAGCGAGTGGAAATAAAGATAAATATACATGGACGGTGCTCGATAAATATACCATTCAAGTGGAATGGAATGATCCTACAGCAGAATTTGATAAATTTGGTGGTCTCGTTGGTGGTTGGGGTATTTTTCCCAGGGAGTTGGTCGAGCAAGACATCGATCGCAACAACTGGAAGAACACCTATGGATCCGGTCCATTTTACCCGTCAAAATTTATCAAAAACAATGTCACTGAATTTGAAAAAAACTCTGATTACTGGGGGACAGATCCTTTGAATCCTGGTAATTCTCTCCCTTATGTAGATAAGCTGAATGTAGTCGTTATGGATGAAGCTGCACTAAAAGCTGGAATCGTATCTGGCTAAATTGATGCTAGTTTTTGGTTTCAACCCTGGAGCGTTAGTGACGTAAGAGACCTCAAAAAATCCAACTCTAATTTAGTGGTGACAAGTGGTCCAGCCAGGACACAGATGATACCGGTGAACATTACCCGGAAACCTTTCAGTGACAAGCGGCTCCGACGGGCAGTCATGTTGGCCATCAACCACGAGGAAATGAACCAAAGCTTATATGATGGTACTGCCATGTTTCCGATTATGCCTACCTATCCGGGCTCGGCACCCTATTATCTTTCATTAGAAGAAATGGAAAAAGAACGCCCTGATCTCGCGATGCAGTATGGATACTATCCGGAGGAAGCTAAAAAACTGTTGGCCGAGGCTGGCTATCCGAAAGGTTTTAAGACAAATATGATAGTTGCTGAATTTGGTCGGGAAGCTGCGGAAGCCACTTCACTCTATCTTTCCCAGATTGGTATTGATATGGAGATAAGAATCGTAGAAGACGCTAAAATGTACAGCATGACCATGAATAAAAAACCTGATCCCACCTACACGGATATGGCTTGGTCTGACTCAGGATGCACATCGGCGTTTGCATCGTGTAATTTAGCGATACACATGGATCCCAGGGGTCCGATGCCCTGGATGGGACAAGGCAATACAGAGTTCGAAAAAAGTGACTATGGTCAGGAATTCATCACCCTGATGGATGATTTCATGAAGGAAACTAACCCTGATGAGCACCTGAAGAAATGGAAAAAACTCGCCTATTGGGCCAATGAGGAATTGTGGTTTATCCCTCTCATGATGACATCGGGATCTCATTTTCAACAAAAGTGGATGCACAACTATAATGGCGTTATAGGTTGGATGGGTATGCGTTCTCATTTCTTAAAATATTCCTACCTTGATGTAGATTTGAGAAAACAGTTGAGCGGACGAGGTGCCGAAGGTTAATAAATAATACCTGAGTAAATGAACAAATTAAGGGAGAAAGTGTTTAACATTTTCTCCCTTTTTTTTTAGTGGTGTAAATCTTGACGGAAGAATTCTCTTAAGTTAAGGACTACAACTTCATTTTCTGAATCCGCATGAGCATAAAATAACATTATGCAGAGCTATATCATCAGGCGAGTGGTCCTCATTATTCCTACCTTGATCCTCGTTTCCATTATCGTGTTCATGGGCTTACGTTTCATTCCAGGGGACGTCGTGGACCTGATGATGTCCCGTGCCGCGACAGGCCACGCGGAGGCATTTGGAGGGGTGACTCGTGAAGCGATGCTAAAATATCTAGGTTTGGACTTACCCATCCACGAGCAGTATCTCCAGTGGATAGGTGGAATACTGCAAGGTGATTTTGGCAAGTCGCTTTGGACCGGAATGTCTGTCAACGAAAATTTATTTTATGGCTTACCCGTCTCACTGGAACTGGGTTTTATGGCTGTTTTCCTCTCCCTGGTCATTGCCATCCCGGTGGGGGTCATTGCCGGTGTTGTACCGGAATCAAAACAGGATTATCTTTTTCGCAGTGTTGCTATCTTCGTGGTCTGCATTCCTGATTTCTGGCTGGCCACCATGATCGTGATCTACCCCGCCCTCTGGTTTAATATTTCACCAAGCCCTGTTTATATATTTTTCTGGGATGATCCCCTTGGCAATCTAGGCATGATCATCCTGCCGGCTCTGATCCTGGGATTCTGGTTTTCCGGCCAGACTATGCGGCTGACCCGTAATTTGGTCATCGAGGAAATGGGGAAGGAGTATGTAAGGACAGCCTTCTCTAAGGGACTTAAGACGAAAGTCGTTGTACTGCGTCATGTGCTCAAGAACATACTGATCCCGGTGGTTACAACAGTAGGGTTGCAACTCCCCTTTGTCATAGGGGGGGCTGTGGTGGTCGAGAGCATTTTTGGTTTACCAGGATTGGGGACAATCATGTTGGAATCGATCAAAGCCCGAGACTATCCGATCATTTCAGGCATCAATTTGATCCTGGCAACGGTGGTGTTGAGCATCAATTTGCTCGTTGATATCAGCTACGCCTGGCTCGATCCACGGATTCGTTATAAGTAGAAATGTCAACCAAAACCCGATCATCCTCAGACACGCTTCCGGCCAGAAAGACTGCCTTGATTACCTTTCTCTCCCTGCTCTTTCGTGAGAAAAAACTGGGAGCCATCGGCTTGATCATCGTCGTGGTGTTTTTCCTGGTCGGGATTTTCGCGGACTTACTAGCCCCCTACGGGATGATGGAATTTGATATGAAAAATCGTTTAAAGGGGCCCACGCTGGATCATTGGATGGGGACCGACCATTTTGGAAGAGACCTTTTAAGCCGGATCATCTATGGCGCTCGGGTTTCCATGATAGTGGGTCTCTCCGCTTGCGGAATCCTGATTCTCGTCTCGACAAGTGTTGGACTTATTTCTGGATATGCCGGAGGTGTTGTGGATTTAGTCATTCAGCGATTCGTGGACGCCTGGCTTTCCTTACCTGGATTGTTTGTGATTCTGACCGTGATGACCACCCTGGGACCTGGGATACCTCAAACCATTGTAGTATTAGGAGCCTTTTGGGGAATTGCGAACATTCGAACAGTACGAGGGGTGGTCTTGAGTGCCAAGGAGGACGTGTATGTGGAGGCAGCCCGAGCAGTGGGCTGTTCCACCTTGCGCATCCTTATCAAACATATCCTGCCCCAGATTTGGGCTCCGTTGATTGTGGTATATACCGTCGCCCTGGGGGGCATCATCATCGGCGAAGCCGTCATCAGTTACCTTGGGTTCGGTATTCCTCCCCCTCAACCCAGCTGGGGCGGGATGCTTAGCGCGGAAGGTCAGAAATATATGATGGAGCAGCCCTGGTTAGCCTTCTGGCCGGGCATGACTCTGGCGATAGTGATTTACGGGGTTAACATGTTCGGGGATGCCCTGCGCGACCTGCTCGATCCCCGACTGCGCGGCAATCTAGGCCGCCTTGGGTTTCCGAAGAAAAAATAAATATTAGCAATAAAAAGGAATTGATTATGAAACCAAATAAAAATCAATCCATCCCTCCAGAGTTTTTGCCAGAAAACGTTCAGGCCAATAGTCCTGAAAGCGAGCAGTTATTCACCCACCTCCTCAAGGCAAACGAGTTCCAAAAAAGCTTAGAAAAGCAGGGTTTGGTTTTCACTCCAAGTCCTTCAGGCGGGGAAAATGGAGTGGACTTGGATGACGACTCGCTTTACTACAACACCCAGGGAAGCGCTAAAGCGTATTGGGAAAAAAATGGCCCCCTCCCTTCTCCGACCAAGGATATCAAACAACTGCGAAATGACTTCCGCGAATTTGGCTATTGCCTGGTCGAGGATGCCTTGAGTCAAGAACAGCTGCATACAATGCGCACCCGCGTGATGGAACAGGCCGAAGGAGAACGCCTTGCCGGGATTGCCCACTTCCTGAATGCCAGCCGGGACTCGATATTTGATAAAGATATTACCCAGTTTGTGAATTGCCTGGTGAACAAAGGTGACTGCTTTCGAGGTTTCATTGAACACGACCCTGAATTTATACAAGCCGGCCCTTTGGTTGAACAACTGGTCCATGAGACGGTCGGGGAGGACTTTACCATCCAATCTTGTTTGTGCATCATCGCCCGCAAAGGGGGGCGGCCCCAATCTCTGCATCAAGACAAGGGTTTCAAACTCAATGAAGCGCCCCTGCTGACCACCCATTTATTGTATTTGGAAGATGTCAGCTACTTGAATGGTTCGACCCTGGTTATCCCTCGAAGCGCGAAGATCATCTATGAGAACGGCTCTCAAAAACTAGTGGGCAAACTGCCTCCACCCATCAATGTGGAAGTCAAGGCAGGGACCCTTATGTTGATGGATGGGTACACTCTGCATGGAACAGGGATCAACCAAACCGATCACCCACGTCACATGGTGGTCATGGCCTGTGTAAAACCATGGCAGAAAACCCAGGAAAATCATCCGATCAGCTTATGTCCTAAGGTCCTGGAGAATGCTTCTGAAAAATTATTGAAACGCCTGAATTTTATCACTGAATCGATCGGAGGGATTGAAGGTCACGGGATGGAAGCTGGCCTCCTTCGTG
>CAZSWX010000113.1:0-6816 GCA_964610865.1 uncultured Enterobacteriaceae bacterium | reverse complement strand
CCTTCTGAGACCAAATTTCTGGCCCAGTAGTTTCATAATGCGCCAGAGATTTGTGTTCGTTGAAGTACTGATCGGGTTTAAAATAATGGTCGGGATTCTCACGGAGCATGTTACGACACAATTCGAGCGCACCATCGGAGCCATCCATAGGACTACTAAATACCATTTTCGCGCCATAAGCAGAGATAATCTTTTTGCGCTCTATACTTACATTGGCCGGGATGCATAGCTCTACCTTATAACCGAGGATCGCTCCAATCATGGCCAACGCGATGCCCGTGTTTCCCGAGGTAGAATCCAGGATGGTCTTGTCTTTGGTCAGGGCGCCCGCGTTCATCCCTCTACGTAACATGCTCAGCGCGGCACGGTCTTTGACGGATCCGCCAGGGTTGAAACCTTCGAGCTTAGCATAGACTTGCACACGCGGTGCGAACCCCGGCATAAGACGGGTAATCTCCAACAGCGGTGTATTGCCTATCAAATGCAAGGCCGACGGAACGCGTAGTGGACCCGACGAAGGCTGCACGACGGATGGACTTGGAACTAAGGTCACCTCTTACCCTCCAGCAATAGCAGGAACTATGGACACCTCATCGCCAGCGTTAACTGGCGTGTTCAGCCCCTCAAGGAACCGAATATCGTCTCCCCGTACGAATATATTAACAAACCTCCGTACGTTACCGGCCTCGTCACAAAGCCTTTCCTTTATACCCGGATGATTGTCCTCCATATTATCGATCAACGCCCCGATCGTCGCGCCTTCCACAGCGACAGCTTCCGTCCCACCTGTAAAGCGGCGCAACGGAGTTGGGATACGCACCTGAGCACTCATGTTTACTACCTCCTCAAACAAAGTAACCGGCCTTATTCGCCTGTATAACTAGTTTTACGCGTTTAGCCTCTCGTGACAATCACCCTCTTACCGACATAATGGTAAGACATGGCCACAGAAATATTTATGCTTCACATCTACGTCTTGCAAAATATAATGTCTTAGAAGGAGTTGCGTGCCCAGACACCGGATTGCACTGCCCCAACCTAATTCCCTACAGCCTCTATAGTAATATTGGAATCGCCTGTTTCGAAGTGACCTTCTGTAAAGCTCTCCCACCACTTCTTAAACCGGGAGACAGAGCCGATCCGCCTCATATGATTCTTTGCGGAGCCTCGTGATGGTGGGATTAGGACCACACACGGGGCAGCGGGAACTGCGCCTCAATTGGATTGTTCGCCAGCGCGTCTGAAGCGCGTCACACGTCAGGAGACGATCTCCCAGTCGGCTCCCTTCGCCGCTGATGTACCTGGCAGCCTCTGCCGCCTGAATACAGCCTATACTTCCTGCCAAGCTACCGAGAATACCCGCCTCCTGGCAGCTAATATTATCTTCCGGATCGGGCGATATCGGAAACAAGCACCGTAAACATGTCGTTTGTCCTGGTAAAACAGTTAACACTTGGCCTTGAAAGCGCACGACCCCCGCGTGCGAAAAAGGCTTGTTGAGTAAAATCGCTCCATCATTAATGAGGAATTTCGTCCCGACCCCGTCGGTCGCATCGACTATGAAATCATAAGCACGAAAGAGGTCGGCCAGGTTATCCGCGCTAAGTCTTTCGTGGTGTACGACAATCTCGACGTCTCCTCTCATTCTTTTGAGCTTCTCCCTAGCAGAGATGACCTTCGCGACTCCAACATCAGTAGTGAGGTGAAGAATCTGACGGTGCAGATTGGAAAGTTCCACGATATCAGAATCAACCAGGCCGATCGTTCCTACTCCTGCCACAGCAAGGGCGAACGCGGCAGGGGAGCCCAGTCCCCCAACTCCGACGACCAGAACCTTCCCACTTCGCAGTCCGGGGCTAGAGCCACCTTGATCGCTCTTTCGTTTATTCATAGGCGCAAGTCCCTCATGCGCTACACTTCAACCCCTAGGCACCCTCTCTCCCGCACCGACATAGTCTGGTACTAGGACACGACAAGCGCAATCCAGCTGCGGTTCTTATTTATTGCTTGGTCAAATATGCCACAGACCATTAAAATTCGGGGAGGCCTATAGGCGGCTGCAATGCCTAAGTCAGCCGTGTTGTTCGTTATTCGTCTTCAAACTCAAAATCTATGTCTTCGATTGCTATATCCAACACAACATCGCGACCTTCGGTCACACCGCCCTCTACAAGACGTTGCTGCGGTTCGCCAATGCTCGCGTTATTTGCCGTGGTAGAAGCATTTGCTACCGATGAACTCACTGTTTGCACTGCTGGTCCCAAATCATCCTCTTCAGGGTCATGGGAAGTGGCAAGCCCCTCTTCTTCTTCAAGCGAAAAATCCTCTTTGACAACATCCAATGGACTATCTGAGGGCTCAGTTGTGTCTAGTGCGGCTGTTTCGATTTCTGCCTCGTCCAAGGTGGAACCTACAAAATCATCTTCGTAATCCAAATCTTCGACGTCTATCGATCTTGCCGCCTGCCGTTCCCTTTCTAACGCATCTAAATCAACTTCTGTGTAATCGTCACCCACCTCGTATGAATTTCTGTCGTCATCGGACCCCTCTACTATAGCTAACTCTTCCTGCTCAAGTTTTTTTTCCGCGTCAAGTTTGGCGGCATCGGCCTCCGTTCGCGCCAGACGCTCGGCATCCTCTTGTTTCTTGAGCTCAGAAACTAATAGCAATAAGGGATCGACCCCAGCCGCGACTACCGACTCACTCTCCGTGGGTGCCGGCTCGGTCGCCCCGGAACGTGCGGCCCGCGCCTGCGAGGCCAAATTCGCTAACTCGACATTTCCTTCGTCGTCTAGGATTTTTTGCAAACGTCCTAGCGCGTCAGACGTTGAGTCTGTCTCAGAATACTGCTCAACAATACTGCGTAGCCGCGCCTTTGTCGCTGCGATATTTCCTCGCGCCTCGTTGAAATCCGCTACGTACAACTCATGACGTGCCATGACATCTCGAGCCGCCCTGCTCTTTTCCTCGGCCTCCAGTACAAAAGCACTCTCGGGGTACCGATCTATCACCTCCTGAAAAAATCCATCTGCCCGGCGTGTAACGGCTTGATCTCGATCCAACGACCGAATCTGGCTGTAGTTAGATATCCCCAAGAAATATTTTACAAATGGCATATGCTGGCTCGTAGGATATGCCCTTTCAAAGTCCTTGAACGCGGCGACTGCGCCAACGAAATCCTCCTCCATAAAAAGAGCATAACCGGCCTTAAGGTGTGATTCTTCCGCGTAAGGATTTAGCGGATATTGGTCCAGAAGCTCCTGATATTGTTCGGAGGCGTCTAGGTAATGCTCTTCCTCGAAGGACCCGGCAGCCGTCTGATAATACTCTTTCGCGGACGGGCGCCGGAGTGTTGCCGAGCATCCCATTACCCCAGCCATGAAAATGCTGAGGATACAGACCCAAGTTCGTTCCGTCATCGCCATGCACGCTAGAGCATTTCCACCGGTGTTTCAATGTACCTAGCTACGACAAAGAACGCCAAAATAGCCAAAAAGCATTTATACTCACTCACTCCAATCCAGCCAAAGTCTTCCATCAGAGAAAACTTTTTCATTTTCCAGCAGACCGGTGGTGCTTCTCTTCACCTCCGAATATAGGTTCAAAAACGGCGTAAGAACCAATTCTCTACCGCCTGTGAACCTTTGTCGGCGGACTAACTCCATGGCCGCTTTGTTTAGCCGCATAGCACGATCGCGCGAAGGCACCAACAAAAAGGTAATGTCTCGATCTCCGCCTGGGGAAGCTCTCCTTACTTTCGTCTCATCCAAAATTCCGTTTCGAAAAAACCTTTGCATGAATTCCTTGTTTGCCCCCAGCCCACCACCGTTCTTGGCCCGTCGCAAGTAAGTTAATATTTCGGGGACATCATGCCCCGACTGAGGAACGTCCGCCATTCCATGAAGCGACTGATGACGCCACCCCTTTTCCTTGGGGATTTTCCGTGCGAACGAGAAGGTTTGGTCAACGGTTATTCCCAAGGAGCTGTGACAGCCCATACAGAACAGCAGTTCCTCATGACTTTGTAGCCGCAGACGTCCCGCTTCGTCTTCTATGAATGCCTGATACTGCCAGCCAAACGAGTTTCGAAGGCCTACTTCGGGCGAACCGGAAAACGAAAACATAGGAGCCAGTCCTTCGAATTTTTCCTGCAACTCTACTTCGTAAGCAAGGTTTCGTGCCCACGTATCCAACCACGCCACTTTTCGCGCATACCGCACTTCCTTCATCCGGATAGACAACAGACCCTCAGCGTCGGGATCGAGATAACGCACAGTGTGTAAGAACTCTGTACCTTTGGGAAAAAGATACCTGTTCACGGCTACAGAAGCTGCGCCGCCCACGTAATAGACGGGAAGCCGGGTCGAGAGAGACTTCTCCCTTTTTTTTCGTTTTCGTTGATCCTCTCTAGTATCTGGCCCAACCGCGATCGCAGCCTCCAAAATCGCGAAATTACGTTTGTACACCTCACGCGAGGCCTTCCCGGCCAGGTCCGCACGGAATTTCGCCGGCAAACGGATCATCACGTCCTGAGTATTTCCGTTCGTAGGCCACAAAAGAGGAGCGGGGAAAGGCTTGTACCGAAAGGCACGCCAGCCACTTCCGTCACGAGCAAACCCTTCTGTATCAAACATCTGACTGAAATCTAGGTCCGGTACGTAGCCTTTATATTCCCTGCGTTTACGGAGGGCCAGCTGGAGAGGACCGTAATTGTCCTGACGTATATATCGGAGGACCTCTGCGTCCGAAATTTGAACGGTAGGGCTTGGAAGATCCGCGTACAAATTATGCCAATGGTTGGTCCGTGCTGTCTCGCTAAACGTATAATTGTACTGAAGATCTTCATCATTACGTCGATTTTCGCCTGCTGGCCGAGTGTGACACGTCCAGCAAGAATTTGAAACTCCAGCTTTCCCTGTGGTTTGTATATAGCATTGCACCGGTATTGGAGCGTCTTGATTAACTATATTTCCAGCACCGGTTAGCGCATAGGCAAGGGGATCGTAGGTCTGGGCCCCTGCTTCCACCGTGGACACGGCCAGGGCCAGGACAAAAAACGCTGCAAGACAAAATCGCTGCCACGTCCGATATTCGGGCAAGTGGGAGGAAAACCCGCGATTCATCGCACTTTCTCCATTCACCGCGACTGAGGCCATCCGCTCGTCACATATTCCCCGGGGTGCTGAACACTCATAAATATGGTTGTCATATCCGAGTTGAACGACGGTCCGGTTGCCTCTGCGTCAGAAGGGACGCCAGCGATTCGGAAAGCTTTACCGTAGGTGGCAGACATGCGGCTTTCACGATCCGTTCGATGCTCAGGGTCAAGGTCTAGGTAATACAGCGCGTCACCAAATTTCCCGTTAGTGCGCCTGTAATTGCCATCGGTCCCAAACCATAATCCCCCAGTCCCATCAATCATTATATTATCTGGATTGGCCGCGGCAAACTGGCTCTCCGATCTTGCGGTCCCCTTCCACACTTGAAAATAGTCGAATGTTGAAGACGCTGAAGGATCGCTAGTGTTCGCCTCCTCAATTGCAAAAATGGCTCCATAGGGATCATTTCTCACAAACGTAACATCGTCCGCCAGAATCCTACCTTCAGAATCTAGTTGCGTGCCAAACGTATGACCGGTGAATGCCACGTACAGTCTTGGAGTCCCACTCAGATCGTTAGCGTTCCATTCAAGGTCCTCCGGCCTGTTCAACTCCTTGATTCCGATTTTTGCGGATGCCGTAAAGAGCGCGCGCCGAACATCGTAATCAGTCGCCAAACCCCCCATTCCGTTCCATCGCGTGTCTTTCAGAGCAGCTCCAACATTCCTCCGGGAATCCTTCAGCGCCTTCCCGTTAGGTGCAACGTCCACGCTGTTAACACTAAGATGAATCCAACGGCCGCTCCCTGGTCGGCTTTCATTTGGTACTCCGCCACCAACTAGTGTGTGTCCGGTCAAATTATCGAGGTCTTCGAAATGCGCCACAAACAAGGTACCTCGGTCCAACAATCGGCGCACCTCAGCGCGATTCATACCGGGAATATAGGGCTTCTCACTAATCCATTTGTAGATCCGGCCGCTGGGCCTGTCATTTCCGGCATAGATGACGATGGGTCGACCCGGCAGCAGTTTCCAATTCTCATCCACCACGACCGTAGCGTTTTCCCATCGCGCTCTTCCAAACGACCCCATTTTTCTGTGGCCCTGGCCGGTCCCTCCCCCGGTTATGGAGGTATAGAACATCTGTGGTCCAACCCTGGGATCTATCTCTACTAAATAACCGTAGTGGTCGGGTGAATACCGTTCCTCTTTAATCGAACTCGCACCAAACGCAGACACTCTACTCGGCGAGTTCACGAAATTTATGGTGGTGCCGGAGTCGCACCCATTTCCGGAAAGAAACTTTTGTTGCGGCCCCCAGCAAATCTCTACATCGCCATAATATATTTGGTGATTCTCTTCCGCCGTTATAATCGTTCCCCACGGAGTTTGAGCACCAGAGCAATCTGCCAGTATCCCCACTACAACATGGGGCACCAATGAACTCTTTAGTGGGTCGTATTTCTGGAAGTGCCCAGGCGGTCGCACTAGGGACACGAGAGTAGAAGGCGATGCATCAAATCGTCGGGCAAGGGACGACCGCTCCATTTTCCATGTTCCACTGGCCGCATCCTGCACCACTCGAATCAGTGAGCCCCCGACTTCCCGCCTATAATGCTTGATGTAAACATCCAATTCCGCTTGAGACCAAGTATCAGCGGTTACATCGTTCTTCAGGATGTTCTGGCGTTGTAGATACGAGGCCAATGTCATGTGCT
>CAZSWX010000112.1:0-6915 GCA_964610865.1 uncultured Enterobacteriaceae bacterium | reverse complement strand
CGAGCGCCCGTGCCAATGCATTCGTGAAACTGGAGGCCGGGTCTGACCGGCTCGGCATTTTTCTATGATACACGACTGCTCCGTCCTCTTCGGCGAGGACGCCAGTAAATGTTCCGCCAATGTCTATGCCGAGGTGTGCTCCCATCTTGTCAAAACACTAAATGTCAGTCCGCAAATCGAGGCATGACTTTATTCGCGAAAAGGTCAAGGGAACTCATAACCTGCTCGCGCTCGTGGATACCCTGCTGTATGAGAAGAAAACACTCATTAATAGGGAATGTCTTTGCAGCTTCTTCGATGCGACGCGACAGTGTATCGGGATCGCCTACCAGTAGTTCTGGATGACCTTGGCCAAACGGGGTGAAGTACTCGTCCCATAACCACATTGGGTCGGTAAGCCACTCTTGGGCGGTCGTCTTGTTCTTGTGACAAATGAGCGCGCCGCCCCAAGCGGCTTCATTCCCACGCTCTATTTCATGACCATGTTTGACAGCTTCCTCACGATAACCTGACCAGAGGTTCTTGCAAAAGTCGAGATCGGAAGCGAGCACGATGGGTCGACCCCCGTACCTGGCCCAAAAAAGCGCGGTTCGCATGCTGTGGGTAAAGCCACCATAAATCTGAGGATGCGGGTCTTGGTACGGCTTGGGCGCTATACCGATTTCCCGTATGTGCATGTCTTCGTCTACCCCTTTGCCATATTTAACGTATGCAGGTTGCGAATGCGGGTTGACGAAGCCTTCAGGCGGAATGGTCCAGTGCTTGCCATTATAGCTGAAGGTGTCCTCCTTCCAAGCTTTGAGTACGATCTCCACGAACTCGCGGAAATATTCTCTGTTCATTTGGTCGTCTTTCGAATTACGATTCCAATGTCCCACCGCATTCAGTTCTGGACGAATTCTGAAATTATGTACCCAGCGAGCCTGGTACCCGCGTACCATCCCCACGGCGAGGCGGCCCTTAAGCATGTGATCGAGTGTAGCCATATACTCTGCCGTACGTACGGGATTATGCGTTGGTGCGACCCATCCGACCATGTTGACGCGAAGTTTCTTGGTGTGTTGCCCTATCCACATTGACAGTAACCCGGGTTCGTTGCTCGCCTCGAAGCCTTCTATTTGTAGATGGTGTTCAGGGTGTCCGAAGCCTGCGTATCCTACTTCATCGGCGAAGGCGGCGTACTCTGCGACTTCGCCCAGCATTCTCTGGTATAGCTCGGGCCGCTTGCCTGCCATCCCAGCCTCTATCTCATGGCGCCGACCAAGGGTTGCATATATGAAAAGATGAAATTTCATTAATTCCTACCTCCCATTGGGCACCTCGGTGACCGGGGAGTCCCGGTACATCCATATAGCGTACGGGCGGATAAGTGAAGATGAGACCTAAGAGAGGTCGTTTCTATCGACAACCCACGGAGGCTCATGGGCAGCGTTCATAACAATACGGACGCACTGGCGACGGTTCTGGTAGGCCATCGAAACTAAACGAACCGTTTGGCGGTGATTCTAATGATGACCGGCGGCTGTTATGGAGCCCTCGGAGTTCACGTCAATAGGGAGTTCAACGCGAACCTCAGTACCTTCTCCCTCGGTGCTTTCGACCGTCAGGTGTCCGCCACAGGCTACCGCTTGTTCCCGCATATAGAGTAGGCCATAACCGCCTCGGCTGGTATCGGTCGGCCGAAACCCCTGGCCATCATCCTTGATCAACAATGAGATACCGGACTGTTCAAAACTGAGGGCTATTTGGACATGATTAGCTTTCGCGTGTTGTTGCACATTATGGAGTGCCTCTTGGCTGATACGGAAAAGTTTGCGACTGGTAGTTATTGACATGCCTTGGTCCGAGTTCTTAGCCTTCATTACGATGTCAAACCCTTCACTTTCTTGCAGTCCCGAAACGTATGACTGTAGCGCTTCGACGAGGCCGAAATTTTCTAAGACGGGCGGGAGTAGGTCATCGGCAAACTGACGTACTAAGACCGATATCTCGTCGAGTTCGGAGGCTAATCCTTCGAAGCGCTCTCGTCCTTCCGGTGCGTTTTGTAATACGAACTCTTGACATCCGCGGAAGTTATGAAGTACCCGAAAAACTTTCTCACCTAATCGATCATGCCACTCGGTGACGACGCGGCGGCGTTCTTCCTCCTGGGAATCGAGCAGGGATTGGATCAGTCCCCTTAGCTCTTTGGTTGACCGTTCTTCGTTGGCGTAAGCTCTGGCATTGTCTATCGCCGGGACGTATTCGCGCAGCGTAGTCGCGATAGCCTGGTTGTCTTCTTGCCGAAATCCGTCGCGGTTCCTACGATCGGAAAGAACGAGACAGCCACGAGAACGATCGCTGCCGATATTGTGCACTAGTAGTTGACGCTGCGCCAACGGTCTTCCACTGAACGACTGGAGCCGTTTATAGATGTCTTGTTCGGTGGTTATAGCGAGAGGTCCCAACGCCAATGCTGCAGGTATAGGTCCTCCTTCTTCCATGGCTTGTTGCCAGGCACCTGGTGGGAGTGGCGCAAAGGAGCCTGCCGTCTTGACGGAGACCTCTGGGGCATTCTCGGCATTTATACTTACTACGCAAACGCCCTTGCACGGTACTGCGTGGAGGACTTGATCTGCGAGGCTTTGAAGTAAAGAGTCTATGTTCAAGATTTGCTGTGCTTCACTGATAGGAGGTGTTTTGGGTTCAGAGACCTCGGGTGAAATTACCTTCGGTGTGTTGTGTTCCTTGGGCACTGTTCTCGCGAAGAAAGCGGCTAATGAAGCGATTCCTAAAAGCAATAACACTCGGAGCCCGAGACTGTAATAGAGCTCGGGAATCGCTTGGGTGAGAGGCTGAGCAGCCGAGAGCAGTATGCAATAAGCGAGACCTGCTAACAAGACAATCCCGAATGCCGGTCTCCAACCAAAGCGCATCGTGGCGATAAAAGTCAGACCGTAGAAGTAGAGGTGGAAAGGACTCTGAAATCCGCCGCTCGAGAAGCAGAGCAAGGACACGAAGGCGATATCCGTTATCCCGATGGGAAAGTGGATGTGTGTCCCTTTTATCCGACGATACGCAAGGTATTGGCCCAGAGTACAGTAGAGGATTCCAAAAAGCAGGAACTGGTGCATCCACCAATCGGCGCGGAGGCCTGGAGTGAGCAGCATCATGCAGGAGAATATGGCAAATGCCCCCCAACGTACCCTCGCCAAAATTTTCTCAGTCGAGGCATGAAGGGCCACTTTGGGTTGTACAGGCTCGACCCACAACGCACTATATATTGTTGATATCATTTATCTGAGGTTGTACTCCCGTGGTTCGTGTTTGTCCAGTTTTTCTGTGATGAGAGAAGAAAGGTTTTCCTTCTCCGTGTGTGACGTGCTAGTGTGGCTCTGTGCACTGGGATCCGAAACTAGAGTTTACTTATATAAGGAGTTCAAAATGTTAATTTTGCTAAAAGCGCGCATCAATAAACCGGCGGATATGGCAAACAAAGAGTTCTACTCGATGTGGAAGAAGGAGGCCGAAGCCGCCTTAGGTGCGAAGGACGCTGGGGTAATAAAAGAGATATGGAAAGTTGCCGGCAAACCTGAGGTCATGGTTGTAATGGATGTGGAATCGGGCGACATGCTTGATGGCGCTATTAACAGCCTCCCGATTTGGACATTAGGCTTCGCCCATATAGTCTCGGACGTGGAAATCGTACCGCTTCGGCCCTATGAAAATTGGGCAAAAGACCTAGACGATTTGTCAAAAGGCTAGTCAACGAGAGAGCGCCGAGGTCTGACAGTCCAGGCGAGGTAACAAAGGGCGTGTTCGTTCGCGAAGTTTGGTGGTTAGGGTGTCTCACGCACTAGAACCCCTGATAGCTGTTCGAGCACCGTAATCAGTGCTTCCGCGCCCTCTTGCCCTCGTTCTCTCATCCACTAACGAGAGCATCTACCATTTGCCCATTTTGGTTTCCAGCCTGTTCGCTAGTTCTCGCGTAACGGAGGCGAAATTGTGCTCATGTGGATCACAACGCCACCAGCGCTGAGCGCCCCCACTGCACCCTCTTTGCCGACTTAGACTTCCTGTACGTCCGGCGTATCTCGAACGATGGTGACAGTCGTATCGTTCCGTTCGGCTAATTCCTGTGGCGAGGTTACGTAGATGGCCCCGTTGGCTTCAACATTCTTTGCCGAGGAACGCCGTCGCGAAAATACGGAAGCGGGTACTCGGCAGGGAGTAAATTTAGGGCCATGGGTGCCCCCATTATCCGTAAGCCAGCGAAACCAATTTGTTCCATATATAGAGTCTCTGCCTCTACGAAGACGGGTACTGATCAAGGTTGTATCGACTGGTGCCTCGCTTCGCGACTAATACCGATGGCGGAGTGTGTCAGCGCGATTTTGTGGGATCTTTTTTGGTGTTAGTCTCTTGCTCGTCAACTTCGGGCTCATTCGGGGCTGGTGCCGCTAGTGCAGGCTTATTTCCGCCTTTCGGACGACCTCTCATTGGCATGCGATTCCTTACCTCGCGCCAGTGAAAGCTGCTGGGAGGACTCTGTAAACGCTCAAAGCTTGCTAGTAGCAGATCTTTATTGTCCGCACGACCGAAGCAATGGTCGCCAATCCACATTTCCCAGCCTGGCCGTTTACTCCCGTCCGGTCCGGTAAGATCTCGCTTTACAAAAACTGGAGCTGCGGTCGGGGATGAGGGTATAACGTCTTGTGAAGGAGCCGGTATGGCTTCTGGTATTTTAGGAGCGGATTCTTTCGTTTGTTCTTCCAGTCGGGATGCCGCTTTGGATGGTGAGGTTTTTGGTTTGGACTTTTTTGGAGGTTTCCTTACGACGGATTTTGCGACGGTTTTTTTCACATGGCCGGCCTTGGTGGCAGATTTTGTTTTGGTCGTTTGCTTTTTTATAGTCGAGGTTCTCACGGATTTCTCAGCCGTTGTCTTTACGGACTTCTTGCCTGGTTTTTTTTTGGTCGCGGTGGTCGGCTTTGGCGATTGACGGCTCTTCATAGGAAGTAATTCCTCTCCTGATTTAACCGTAATTGGGTCCGGCTGCTTTTAAGGTGTATCTGCTCACTTAGATTTCGGACCATCTCCCGCAGGCCGGCCCACTCCTTGACCGCGATCCGTAGGAGAGCGGGTGTTGTAACCACGAGAAGCACCGCCGTAGTCCACCTGCAAACCGTGGGAGGTTATCACATAGACTCTTTCACCGCAATCGACTCGCCGGGCCGACGGTCGGACGAGTCGGGTCATGTCGTCGGCCGCAGAAGGCTTGAAGGAGGGAGGAAGATAAGTTGGAGTGAACAGCACTTTGTTGTAATGCTGGAATGTGCCACTTCTAGCACTCTTGAGCTTTGTCGTAGGTCCCGGTGCGACCGCCGCTCTTGTGGACTAGAGTAATTCCACTAATAACCATGGTTTTATCTATGGCTTTGCACATGTCATAAATGGTCAGCGCCGCCACGGACGTGGCAGTCAGTGCTTCCATCTCCACTCCCGTTCTACCGGAAACTTTTACTTCGGCGTTGATTGTGATGGTGCAAGCCTCCAAATCGGGGGCAAAATTGATGGTCACCGAAGAAATAAGCAACGCGTGACACAATGGGACAAGTTCGGGGGTTTTTTTTGCAGCCATTATTCCGGCCACGCGGGCCACGGCCAATACGTCACCCTTCGGTATCGCGCCAGTCATTACGGCACTCACTGTGTTGCGTTGCATGTTGATGACGCCCGTGGCGATGGCCACACGTTTCGTGTTCTCTTTTTCTGTGACATCCACCATTTGGGCATGGCCGCGGGAATCTAGGTGGCTAAGTTTTGTCATGTATCCTCCTGTACGCGCATGTATTGCCTCTTTGTTGCCTCGTTCCCATTGTTGAAATGTTGTGGCATGGGGTTCGAGAGGTGGGTCTATACGCGTAAGGTTCGGTGCGCGCGCAGCAGTTTGTTCCTTATGGGTATCTCTCTCGGACAAGCGCTTTCGCAAGGCGCGGGACATCTAATGCATTGCGAGCCGTTGTGCTCCGCCCTGACTTGGTTGTAAGCAGATATTCCAACCCTTTGTTGGCCATAGTTTTCGTAGTACATTGCGTAGCGTAAAATGTCGTTTATTGGCACGTCGGAGGGGCACGAGGATAGGCAGTCACCGCATCCGGGAGGGCAATAGTCGTTGGCAACCAATCGATCGTACTTTTCCAGAAGTTGGGTGTCTGCCTGGACGGGAGGCTTTCCCGACGCGTGAAGGTATTCGTCGAGTTGCTGGAACGAGCTAATAGTTACGACCAAACCACTTACGTTGTCGTTTTTCAGTACCCACTTGAAGGCAGCCTGCGAGAAAGACTCACGCTCGGTGGCAGTGAAGTCGGACAGGACCGTATGTCGAGCGCCTTTCAACGTCTTCATGGCTACAACCCCGACGTCTTTTTTCTTGGCATCTATGAAGATATTCTCAAGCCCTGGCCAATTCCGAAAATTGTATGCGACCATGATAACGTCGAAGCGGCCACAATCTACAGCATGTCGCATGACTTGTTCGAGCCGGGGCGTGTGCGATGAGACGCCCAGAAATCGGAGTTTTCCCTGTTGTTTGAGCTTGTCGAATGCCTCGTGGATGTTGGGGTTCATGAGGCGGTCAATAGAGTTGCATGCATGAATATGTGCAAGGTCTAAATAGTCGGTTCCTATTCTCCTGAGGCTCGACTCGACGGCTTCAATGACGCCTTTGACGGGTGTGGCGTCCGTCAAGTGCCCCCTCGTGGTGCAGAATTTTGAGACTACGAACAGCTTCTCCCGGGGTGTTTCTTTGATTCCTTCGCCAAGCGCCCTTTCTGAGTCAGCGTGGGAGTAGTCGGGCGACGTGTCGAAATAATTGATTCCTCTCTCTATTGCCTGGCGGACAAGATCAGGGTTTTCTAGGCCCGAGCAACCGAA
>CAZSWX010000111.1:0-6918 GCA_964610865.1 uncultured Enterobacteriaceae bacterium | reverse complement strand
CCTTCGGCATACCCGAGACCGAGCCGGCAGGTTAGGTCCATGTCGGTGGCAGTCGCCAGACCCTCATCAAGGAACGTCAACGCGGCGTTCAGCTTCGGACGAACCAGGCGGTCGATGATCCGCCCAGCCTGGTCCGCACATACTGCAACAGTGAAGTTGGCCGCCTCAAAAATTTTGGTCGCTGCATCAATGGCGGAGGCGAATGTTGCCGGCTGGCGCACCAGCTCAATTAAGCTGGATGGCGAATCATCACCATTTCTCCAACGCGCAAAACCGAGCGCGTTTGAACCCTCCTGGCCCACGCTCTCACCCGTATGTACCCCCAAGCAGTCCGTGTGTAGTTCGATCAACACAGCAACCTTCAGGGGATCCGGCTTATACGGCGTGCCGAGATGGATGACGATGTCGCCGTCAGCGGTAGCATTGCCAAAAAAGGGATCGTTCGTAGGGAACGACCGGCTTTCGCCCTTTTGCTTTATCACGTAGTTCATCGCGTTACCCTCCAAACATGGCGTTGCAGTCGTAAATGTAGAAGCCATGTCCAACCTTTTGACCAAGATGACCGGCGGCAACCATCCGCCGCAGCAGCGGTGGCGGCGACGCGCGCGGGTCCAACGTGGTCCGATAGAACGCCTCACAGAGCAGCATTTGGGTGTCGAGCCCCACCAGGTCCAAAAGTTCCAGCGGCCCCATTTTGTAGTTGAGGCCGGTCTTGATCGCCTTATCGATGTCAGCTGCACTCGCAACACCAGCGTCAACGGCACGGATTGCATCGTTATTAAACGGCACCAGGAGTGCGTTGAGGATGAAGCCGGGCTTGTCCTGGGTCTTCACCGGCTGTTGACCAGCTAACTCGGCCCAGGCCCATGCGGTGTCGAAGGTCTCGTCCGAGGTGGTAACCCCGGGCGACACCTCAATCAGTTTCATGATCTGAGCGGGCAGACAGAAGTGCATACCGACCACCCGGCCCGGCCTCTCGCTACCGGCAGCAATCTCAGTGATTGATAAGGTGGACGTGTTTGAAGCAAAGATGGTCTCTTGCTTGCATACGTCGTCTAGAGCCGCCATCAACTCACGCTTCACTCCCAGGTCCTCGAATACCGCCTCAATCACCAAGTCGCAACCCGCCATTGACCAAAGGTCGGTGCTTGCCGTCATCCGACCAAGCACTGCATCTCGGTCCTCGCTGCTCATCTTGCCTCGCTCTACCGACTTGCTGAAGAAGCCCTCCGTCTGGCCTCGCGCTTGGTCGAGGCCCTCCCCGACCGTATCATAACAGATGGTGGTGAACCCCGCCCGCGCTGCAACTATGGCGATCCCCGCGCCCATGGTGCCTCCCGCACCACAAATTCCAACCGTCCGGATGTTAGTGGTCATTTTGCCCTAAAACTCCTTCCTATAAGTTGCCGATGCACTTGGTTGGTACCTTCCCAAATTTGCGTTATCTTAGCATCGCGCATCAACCGTTCCACTCGGTAGTTAGCGCAGTAACCATAACCGCCCAGCATCTGCACGGCTTCAGTTGACATCCGCATGGCGAGATCTGAGGCGCGCATCTTGGCAATTGACGCCTCCTGGCCAAACTCCTGTGCGCCCTGCACGATAAGGTTCGCAACGTGGTCGATCCAGACCTCGACCAGGGCCAGTTCGCTTGCCAAGTCGGCGAGCAGGAACTGATTTCCCTGGAAATCTATAATCTTGCGGCCTGATTGCTCACGTTCATTCATGTAAGCAACCATGTCGGCAAAGGCAGCCCGGGCGATACCACGGGCATGCGCAGCCACTGATGGTCGTGATTTATTGAGGGCCGCCAGCAGGATCTTCAATCCGTCACCCGGTTCGCCTAGCAGGTTCGCACGCGATACAGAGCACCCATCAAATGTTAACGATACGGTGGGCGCGGCACAGTGGCCCATCTTGTCTTCCTTGGGACCGACGCTAAAACCAGACGTATCCTTCTCTAGAATCAGGGCCGAGATCGATCCGCGTGCATCCTCTATCTCACTCCACTTACCAAAAAGCAAAATTAACTCGGCTACATCCCCATTGGAGATAAAGGTCTTAACGCCGTTAATGACAATGTTGTCACCCTCGGGCGTAAATCGAGTCCGCATGCCGGTGGCGTCAGAGCCAGCGGTAGGTTCAGTGATCGCTAGCGATGCCAACCCGCCCGCGGCAATGCGCGGCAGCAACCGTGCCTTCTGCTCCTCGGCTCCAATGTCGATCAACGGCTTCATACCGTGGAAGTTGGTAGCGTAGATGATACCGGTCGAGGCACAGCCTGCCGAAATGATAGATACGCATTCCAGATAGAGCCGGTAGGACATGGGCGTGCCGCCGTATTTCTCCGGCACAAAAATTCCATTCATTCCCAACTTGTTTAGCGCCGCAATAGAACCCGCAGGGAAGGTTCCGGATTTGTCGTGACTAGCGGCAGCTGGCGCAATCACTTCGTCGACAGCGCGTTTTACCTGGTCGAGAACCAAGCGCTCGTCCTCGCCCCACTGACGCTGGGTATGTAGGCGTTCTATCAGGGTCATTATCCCTTCACCCTCCTTCTATACCCGGTGGCCGGCTTTTGATCCCTTCTTCCTTGGGGAGAATCGTAGAATGAAGGAACAAAAGGGCTCTCGTCATAGTCCGCTCTCCCCCCTTAATGGTTCATTCCCTGCCCACCGTCGACGTAGATCGTCTCGCCGGTCAGAAACGGAATATCCTCAACGAACAACGCTGCAACCAAGCGGGCAACGTCGGCAGGCAGGCCTGCACTTCCCGTCGGTATCCGGCCAGCAAGCCACTGCTTGACCTTTTCGCGGCTCAGGTAGTCACGGTTCAGGTCGGTTTCTATATAGCCAGGCGCAACGTCGATAACCTTGATGTTATCAACTGACCATTCTACTGCCATGCAGCGGGTCATTGCCGCTACCGCAGCTTTTGATGCGCAGTAGGGTAAGTTGTGAGGCACGCCCATTTTGTCGAAAAACGAACCTATATTTATAATCTTACCGCCACCCGCCACCTTGAGAAACGGGTAGGCTTCGCGCGACGCTATCATCACTGCCTTGGCGTTCAGATCCATGACCTGATCGTAGGTTTCCGATGACAGCTCGGCGATCGGACTGCCGATATAGAGCCCGGCGTTATTGACCAGGCCGGTGATCCCTCTATCTTTGCCAATGGCTACGATGGTCTCCCGAACGGCACTCTCGTCAGTCATGTTACAGGTCCGCGAGTCGCCGGCAGCCGAGATGCCCGACCGCGACAGGCCCACAACAGGAAAACCACGTTGGTCAAGTTCTTGAGCGATTGCCGCACCAATACCTTTTGAGGCGCCGGTGACGATGATACAGGGTTTAGACATCCTTGAAGTTCGCCTTTCGCTTATCATCGAAGGCTGCCATGCCCTCGCGGCAGTCATCGGTGGAGAAGGCCAATAAATTTAGGTCACGCTCGACCTTGAGGCCAGCAGGAATGGGGTTATCCATGGCCGCCGTTACCGCCTGGCGGGCATAGTCCAAGACTGGCAAGCTAAAGCCGGTGACGCTGGCAGCAAATACCTTGGCATCATCCTTGCCGTCAACAACCCGGTGCACGAGGCCGATACGCTTGGCCTCTTCGGCTTCTACTGTGCAACCGGTCATGATCATCTCCATTGCCCGGCCCTCGCCGATCAGCCGTGGCAAGCGCTGGGTGCCGCCATAGCCAGGGATGATACCCAGTTTGATTTCCGGCAAGCCTAACTTGGCGTTCGGCGTAGCCACGCGGAAGGTACAGGCCAGCGCCAGTTCCAGGCCACCGCCGAAGGCGTAACCGTTGATCAAGGCCAGCGATGGCTTTGACAGGGTATCGAGTTTAGCAAATGTCTCCTGGCCACGCTTCATGAAAACCCGCATGGTGTTGACGTCTTGCTCGCGCAGCTCCTTGATATCGGCCCCGGCACAGAAAGCCTTGTCGCCAGCGCCAGTAAAGATCAAAATGCGGGCATCCGTCAACGCCACTTCCTCGATGGCAGCTCCAATTTCTTCTACGATAGCAAAGGATAGCGCGTTCAGAGCATCGGGCCGATTCAGCGTGATAAGGGCGATCTCGCCGTCGCGGGTAATATCTACTGCCATCAAGTCGTTCCTTTCTTGAGTTCGTAGCGCACAGGATAAGGGATCAGTTCGCCGCGCTTTGCCATTTCTACCAAATCACGTTTCAGGATCTTGCCACTAGCCGTCAACGGGAATGTGTCAACTCGGATAAAGTACTCGGGCATGTCATAGCGCGAAAGGCCCTCGGCCGCCAGGTGATCGAGCAAAACTGGGCCTTCCACGGTACCGATGATCGCGAGACACACTTTTTCAGCCAGGCGCGCGTCGGCAATTGGGAAAGCTGCTGCCTTTTCCACACGGGGGTGCCGTATGGCAAGAGCCTCGATCTGCGACGGGTGAATGTTGTGGCCGCCGCGGATAATAAGATCCTTAAGGCGGCCCTCTACGGTCAGGTTGCCTGCCGCATCCAAGGAGCCCAAGTCGCCAGACAAAAACCAACCCGAACGGTTAAAGCTCGCCTGCGTTGCCTCCTGGTTGCCGAAGTAGCCGAGCATAAGCGCCGCACCCTGACCACCAATCTGCCCTACCGTACCTAGCGGCACTTCGGTATCCGGGTCATTCGCGTCAAATATGCGAATTGCATAGGCGGGACCACCGCGGCCACAAGTTCTAACGCTAGTTGCCGTGTCATCATCAGGATGGGTGTACTGGTGCGAGGAATTCTCGGTCATCCCGTAGACGTTCTGCGGCCTAATCCCCTGTTGGATGAAAGCCTCAGCAACAGCAGGCGGGATTGGTGCGCCAGCCATGTAGAAGACCTGGACCGAGCCTAGTCGCGCGACACCCCTATCACGCTGCTGGGCCAGCAAGTCCATGGCGTGGGTCGGCACACCCATAACGTAAGTAGCAGCGGTATCAATGACCCAGTCAAGCCGCGTCATGCCAGAAGGTGGCTCATCGGTGATCATCTCAGCCCCCACGGTCAGCCACTGTGCAACGCCAACCCACGCGATATGGTGTGACAGTGGGCTCAAAGATAGTACCTTTGATTGGGCAGTCAGTCCCCAGTCGCAGGCCAAGTCGCGGGCATTGGCCAACAGCGTATTAGCCGAATGCATGACGCATTTTGGTTGGCCAGAAGTACCGGAAGTGAAAGCGAGATAACCGACGGCGTCCGCATTGGTTGCGGGCGTGGTCTCGGGAACGGCGCCGGGCCCGGGTAGCGTGTTAGACGAGTAGGTGACGCGAAGGCCATCCAACTCAGCCAACATGGCATCTAGATCGTAAGCGTCACGATTAGCCCCCCAGCCTGGCTCAGTGATGAACGCGGCCGTATCCAAAAGTTTCAGCTGTTCAATAATCTCGGCACAGGTGTGAGTACGATGAAGCGACGGGTTGCTAGCGAATCCTTCCCGCGAACACGCCAGAAAAACGATAATCCCTTCCACGCGATTCGATACCCACAAGGATACCCGGTCGCCACTAACCAGACCTTTCGCTCGAAGATCTGCGGCTACGCCATCAACCCAGGCCTGGACCTCAGCCCATGTTAGGCGTCTATGCCCATCGCGCAAGGCCGGAGCATTCGCCCGTTGGGCGGCGTGGCCAGCCAGAAGGCTGTAAAACGTGTCATCCATCCACAACTTCTGGTCACGGTAAGCCCGCGCAGTAACGGGATTATGCAGGGTGAGAAATGGCCGCATCCCCCATCAATGCCCGAAGGCCGTCGGGTCAGGGGCACGCTTCTCGTGAAAAGCGGCACCCAATTCTTTCGATTCGTCCATGTTCAAATAACCGCGCAGTAGTAAGTCATGGGCCATGCGCGACAAACCGCCGACGCCACCGTGACGCGCCGCAAAGGCGGTCTTTATGGAGGCAAGGGCGAAGGCGCCGCGCTCGGCGACCTCAAGCGCAAACGCGAGAGTCTCTTCTGCCAGCTTATCGTCAGGAACGACGCGATTGATCAGACCCATCTCCTTCGCTGCCCGGGCGCTGATCTTTGGGTTGCACATCCAGATTTCCTTAGCCCGCTTCTTACCGACCAGGTCCTCCAAATACCAGGTGCCGTAGCCGGCATCAAAGGACCCCATCATCGGCCCAACCTGGCGAAAAATAGCGCTCTCAATAGCAATGGTCAGATCTCACATAAACTGAAGTACGTTGCCGCCGCCAACGGCGAAACCGTTGACGCTGGCAATCACTGGCTTCTGCAACCGGTCAATGGCATCATACATTTCAAGCGTTGGTAGCACACCAGCATAGAGGTTAGTCTCCTCCATACCATCCTTCTGGCCACCAATGCAGAAAAAGCGATCACCAGCGCCAGTGATGACTAAAACGCGGGTCCGGGTCTCGCGTCGCACCTCATTGATACAATCCCGAATCTCATGGCACATGGTTTCGTTGAACATGTTGGCATCGTTAGGGCGGTTAAGGGTCATCCAGCCGATGGGGCCATTTTCTTCATAAATAATGTTTTTAAAACTCATGGCAGTCGTCCTCCCTCAGACGAATTAAAGCCCTCTACTTTAAATTTTTTACATCGTTCTTGCCAAAAACGAGAAAGCTGCACCAATTTAAAATTATCATTGCGAATGCCTGACTTAAAATTCTATAGCTTTATCACCTATTACCAAGCGGAACTCCACTCGACATGGGTTTCATGAACTTTAAATAGCATACGAATACAAAACCTTGACAGGCTCGCGACGTAAACAGATTGCGTTAGCAAATTACCAAAAGCCGAATAAACAGGACACATCATTTAAACAAACAAAAAAAGCTTACTTTGGAGCGATTACCATCACCATCAAACGTCCTTCGGTCGTTGGCATCTGTTCAATTTTTATACTATCCTCTAATTCTTCCTGTACGCGGTTTAGCA
>CAZSWX010000110.1:0-6956 GCA_964610865.1 uncultured Enterobacteriaceae bacterium | reverse complement strand
ACTCTTGGATGTCTATGTTGTTAGACGCATGAACCCCGCCGTTCAGGACATTGACCAATGGCACTGGAAGGGTCCGGGCGCGAGTGCCACCGAGAAATCGATAGAATGGTTGTCCCCGGTAGGCAGCGGCGGCCTTTGCTACTGCGAGGGACGTTGCAATTAGCGCATTTGCCCCAAACTTTTTTTTGTTTCGCGTTCCATCTAAGTCCAGAAGTATTTGATCAATATGTGCTTGATCTTCTGCACTTTCGCCCTTTAGAACGGCCGCGATTTTAGTGTTAACCTTGCTGACGGCTTTCTCATCCCCTTTCCCCCCGTATCGCTTTTTCCTGCTGTCTCTTAATTCCCAGGCTTCATGGGCGCCGGTTGATGCGCCAGAGGGTGCTACAGCGCGCCCTTTCGAGCCGCTCGACAATAAGACGTCAACCTCTATCGTGGGGTTCCCGCGACTGTCCAATATTTCCCTACCCACAATTTTTTTAATCTTCATTTAATTAGTTTCCTTGGCTCGGCCGGTGCCAGTTGCTTTTGTCAGCGTAGAATGTAGATTGCAATGTTGTTCCTACCGTTCAAAGTCCGTAAAATAGAATGATGATGGCGGTCAGTGTGATAAGGACGATATGGCTCCCGGGAGTCTTCGCATTATATACTTTGCTTATTTATCTGGCGGTTTGGGGTGACCGTGGTTTAATCCATCTGGCCCGCCTCGGCGAAGAACAACGGCACTTGGAAAAACAAGTGCGCCAATTGCTTAGTGACAACACCGATTTAAAATCTCGCATTGAGCGCGTCCACGGGGATGATTTCTTTTTGGAGAAAGTGGCACGGGAAACTTTGGGTCTGGTACGTGACTATGAAATCATTTATCGGCGCGGAATTCCGGGTGAGTCGAACGCGGATGATTAGGTGGGCCGACTTGTTTATGGCCATCAGGCCCTCTTGCTCGCGACGGCGGCGTCTGCCATTTCTTCCGTGATCAGGTTTGCGGCGCGGACGGGGTCTTTAGCGTCTCTGATGGGCCTTCCTACCACTAAGTAGTCTGCTCCGTTACAAATCGCTTGATACGGCGTGAGTACCCGTTTCTGATCGTTAGCCTCGGCTTCTTGGGGACGAACCCCAGGCGTAACTAGCTTAACTCCTGTTCCACACGCATCCCGAATAGACTTGGTCTCGTGAGGCGAAGCAACCACCCCGTCAATGCCTGCATTTCGAGCTATCAAAGCGAGTCGGACTGCCTGATTGGTGGCGCCGGCTCCGATACCCATGAGTCGTAGATCGTTTGATTCTAGGCTTGTAAGTACCGTCACAGCAACGAGTAATGGGCGTCTGAGTTTTTCCGCTTGGCATACGCCGTTTACAGCCTCAACAGTGCGCCTGAGCATAGTTGGGCCGCCGGATGCGTGCAATGTCAGCATCTGTACGCCGAGTCGTGCTGCCTCAACAGAAGCGGCGGAAACGGTCTGTGGGATGTCATGAAATTTAAGATCTAGAAAAACGTTACTACCGGCGGATATGACGCTTCGGACGACGTCCGGTCCGGCGTGCACGAATAACTGCTTTCCAATTTTGAACAGGCCAACCTCGGAAGAAAGGCGCGAAACGTAATCGTTTGCTTCCTTCCGAGACCCAACGTCAAGAGCAAAAATTAGCTTGCTCCGTGCCCATTCCTTTGCGTTGAACATCTATAGAATCCGGTCTCCGCCAAGGCGGAGCAGCCTAATCTTTGATGGTGTTCTCAATTACTTCGACCGCTCGGTCTAATTGTACCTCTGAGTTCTGTCCGTCCTTACGACGTCGCAGCTCGACGACTCCCCGGCCTAACGATTTACCTCCTATGGTAACCCTCAAAGGGATACCCAGGAGATCGGCGTCTTTAAATTTCACGCCCGGCCGTTCCTGCCGGTTGTCTAACAGCACTTCTATCCCTGCGCGTTGTAATTCGGTGTAAATTTTTTCGGCGGTATTTCGTGTAGTTTCGTCATTCCAGTTGATAGGTACTATGTGGACATCGAGTGGCGCAAGGGGTTTCGGCCATATGATCCCTGCATCGTCATGATTTTGTTCAATTGCCGCAGCCAAAGTGCGGGTAATGCCGATACCATAGCAGCCCATTTCCATGGCGTGCTGTTTGCCTTCCGCGTCCAGATAACCCGCATTCATTGCCTGGCTATATTTTTTCCCAAGGTAGAATGTCTGACCTACTTCGATTCCTCTATGTTCGTCGAACGTTCCTTGATTGCAACGAGGACATCCATCACCCGCCTTAGCCAGTCTTAGGTCTCCGAATTCCAACGCCGGGACGTCGCGGTTTATGTTTACGTGCACTAAATGCTTATCGATTTCGTTGGCGCCACAGATCAGACCCTCTTCGCCTTTGAGAGACTTGTCGCCGAGCAGTGTTGCATCTATGCCTATCGGCCCTACAAATCCGGGTGGTGCGCCTGCCACAGTGTGGATCGCCTCATCGTCGGCTAAAACGACCCATTCGCAACCAAGCAAGTTCTTCAGTTTAGGCTCACTCAGTTCCTGATCGCCACGAACGACGGCAACAACAGTCGCACCTTTATCTGTAGTGTAGACAAGGGTTTTGAGGAATCGTTCCGGTAGTTCCCCGAGGAATGTAGATACTTCCTGAATAGTGCGTTGGCCCGGCGTTTCCACGGTAGTGATTTCGTTATTATTAGAATGCGTGGACGGGGTAGGCGCGGGGAGTTCTGCTTTTTCAACGTTAGCCGCATAGCTGCAGGAATTACAACTAACAACAGCGTCTTCGCCAGAGCTGGCCAGTACTTGAAATTCGTGTGACATACTACCACCGATAGCGCCGGTATCGGCTTCTACAGGCCGATAGCTCAAACCACAACGGTCGAAGATACGACTGTACGCGTCAAACATGTTTTGATATTCCCGCTGGCAATCTTCCAAGGTAGTATGGAAAGAGTAAGCATCTTTCATAACGAATTCTCGGCCCCGCATGAGACCAAATCGTGGCCGAACTTCGTCACGAAATTTGGTCTGAATCTGATATAAATTAAGTGGGAGATCACGATACGAGCGTACCTCTTTTCGTACAATATCGGTGACGACCTCTTCGTGGGTGGGGCCAAAACAAAAATCCCTGTCGTGCCGATCCTTTATCCGCAGTAACTCTCGTCCGTACGCGTTCCATCGCCCACTTTCTTGCCACAGTTCCGCCGGACATATTGCAGGCATCATAATTTCCTGTGCTCCAGCGCGGTTCATTTCCTCACGTACAATTGCCTCCACTTTGCGCAAAACTCGAAGGCCAAGAGGTAAAAAATCGTACACGCCGCGGGCCACCTGCCGTATCATACCGGCGCGGAGTAGCAGTTTGTGGCTTATGACCTCCGCTTCTGCGGGGTCTTCGCGTAACGTAGGGATAAAGGTTTGATGGTAAAGCACCGGACCTCCAGACTCACAGTTTTTTCGGAAACAATTATTCAGCAGGGTGCTTTAGTGTCAAGCCGGGCTATCCAAACGACAGGAGTTGCAAATTCCGAAGTTTAATTTTAGCGAGGTATTTTATTGGTAAGCTGTCGACGGTACTGCTTGCACGATGTGGACGTCGTTCCTTTCACCCCTTTTCTTTCGTTCAGTCTAAACCTATAATCCGGCCCGATCCAAGAATATTCGGGGCAGGAGAATAAGATGGATTTTGATTATTCCGAACAAGAGGAATCTTTCAGGCAGGAATTCCGATCATGGTTGGAAGAGAACCCACCCGCCAACTTCGACCCAGACACTTTCGAGACCATACAGCAAAACGCTCGGTTTCGGATTAAGCTAGACTGGCAGAAGAAACTCCACGCCGGCGGCTGGGTTGGTATTCACTGGCCCGAACGGTACGGTGGCCGCGGCGCGACGATAATGGAACAGACAATATATCAACAAGAGTTGGGTCGCGCTGGCGCACCAGGCCTTGCGAACCCATTGGGAATTTCACTTGTAGGACCGACTCTCATGCAATGGGGTACCGAGCAGCAAAAACAACGGTTCATCCCCAAAATACTGAGTGCGCACGAAATTTGGTGTCAGGGTTACTCTGAACCAGGGTCGGGATCTGATTTGGCCTCGCTCCAGACCCGGGCGGAAGAAGCCGGTGACGATTTTCTGGTGAACGGCCAAAAGGTTTGGACAAGTTTTGCCCAGAAAGCGGACTACTGTATTTTAGTTGCACGCACTGATCCAGATGCGCCGAAGCATCGGGGTCTCTCTTATCTTCTCGTGAATATGCATTCACCAGGAGTGACGGTAAGGCCGTTGGTTCAGATATCGGGCGATCCGGAATTCAACGAGGTGTTTTTTGAGGACGTACGGGTTCCTAAGAAAAATTTGGTGGGAGAAAAAAATAACGGCTGGCAGGTTGCCATTACGACTTTAATGTTTGAGCGCGCGAACTTTGGAATGATATACAACCTTGACCCGATGCTGGAACGTCTCCAGAAAACTCTGAAAGACTTAGAGAAAGATGACCACCCGGCGGTCAATGACACAAGCGTCAGACAAAAAATCGCTGCATTTCATATCGAAATCCAGGCGCTTAAATATAATGGATACAGGCAATTGACTCGGCAGCTTAGGGGCGACCCGCCGGGACCGGAAGGCTCTATTAGTAAGTTAGCGGGCAGCGAGTTGTATGTCCGTATGGCGCATTTCGCAATGGAAGTCTTGGGCGCTCACAGCCAGTGCGCCCTGGGTGAGGAGCGCGGCAGAGACAATGGCTTTTGGTCACGCCGGGCACTAGGAGCACGCCTGTACACTATAGCCGGCGGTACATCAGAAATTATGCGAAACATTGTAGGGGAGCGGGTTCTGCAGTTGCCGAAGGGCTGAGGAGGAATCATGGATTTCGGTTTTAGTGAGGACCAGGATTTGCTGCGGGATTCGTCCCGAAAGTTCTTGGACGCGGAGTGCCCGACTACTTTCGTCAGAAAGATGATGGAAGATGAGTCTGCACACGCTGCTGAATTATGGAAGAAGGCCGCCCAGCTCGGTTGGATGGGTATCATCGTGCCTGAGAAATACGGTGGAATCGGCGGCAGCTTCCTGGATCTCGTCGTTGTTATGGAAGAAATGGGTCGGTCACTCATGCCCGGCCCGTTTTTCGCGACGGTCCTGCTTGGTAGCACCACGATATTAGCTGGAGGGTCGGAAGACCAAAAGGTCGCGATTTTACCACAAGTAGCTACGGGGGACTTGCTATTGACGCTCGCTCAGGCGGAAAAGAGTGGCCGATACGATGCGGGTGGAATAACTATGCAGGCGGTGGCAAAAGGAAGTGACTTTCTTATTTCCGGCGAGAAACTTTTTGTGCCTGATGCCCACGTCGCGGACCAGTTAATTGTGGCTGCCAGAACTGCCTCACTCGATACACCCGAGGAAGGGATTACCCTATTTCTCATGGATGCGAAGTCTCCTGGTGTCGAAATTGAACAGTTGAAAACGGTGGATATGACACGGCGACAGTGCCACGTTAGTTTCAAGGATGTTGTCGTTACCGGGGCTCACGTAGTCGGGAGGGTGGGCGAGGGCTGGTCAATTCTTAATCGGGTTTTGCAACAGGCCGCGGCCGGGCTGTGTACAGAAATGGTAGGGACAGGGCAACAAGCGCTCGACATGGCGGTCGAGTATGCCAAGGAGCGCGTACAGTTTGGTAAACCAATTGGCAGTTTCCAGGCGGTGAAGCACAAATGCGTGGACATGATGGTTCAAGTTGAAAATGCCCGGTCCTTAACGTACTACGCCGCTTGGACGGTTGATGAGGAAGTGGAAGAGGCCTCACAGGCCGTCCCGATGGCAAAAGCTTACTGCAGTGACATGTGCAAGACAGTGACGAGTGAAGCCATCCAGGTGCACGGCGGTATAGGCTTTACCTGGGAACATGACATGCACTTGTATTACAGACGAGGCCTCGCCTCAGAGGCAACCTTTGGAAGTGCCCCTATACACCGGGAGGTCGTTGCAAAAACGTTGGATCTGTAGAGGACGGGCTGCATGCGCTGTTTGTATCGGGTCGCGCGGGGTCGTTGACTGCGAGTGGGAGGCGGGTTGCCAGGGTGTAGAGAAGTCAGTTTCCTAATTGGGGTTTTGATAACACGGCGCGACTTTGGCCACGCGAGCCCGCCCCGCGACGGAGGCCCGAATATTTTTTTTAGAACACGAGAGGTTCTTTAACTTCTATCTCACGATCGTGCCCCTGGTATTTTGGTGTGCAGTAGAGGTAAACTATCGGGCTCCGCTAAGGAAAGACCTGGGAGAAAGGGGAAAACATGGCTGAAGTTGATGGAAATTCTCTAGTTGTGAAATCGCTGAAAGACGAGGGCGTAGACACGGTTTTCTATATTACGGGCGGTCCAATGGTGGATGTAGCCTCCAAATGTATAGAAATTGGATTCAATTCGGTCGATGTGAGGCATGAGCAAGGCGCATCCATGGCTGCGCATGCATATAGTCGAGTATTAGGCAAACCAGGCGTTTGCTTTGCGGCGTCGGGCCCTGGTGTGACGAATCTCATAACTGGGGTAGGGAATGCATATCTGGATGCGGTCCCGGTGGTCGCTCTGGGCGGGGCGAGCGCAATCTCCCAAGATGGTATGGGGGCATTCCAGGAAATGGACCAAGTAGGAATGTTTAAACCCATCACGAAGATGTCCGAGAGGGTCAAGGATGCCCGCCGTATTCCAGAGATTGTAAACAAGGCTTTCAGAGTGGCAACAAGTGGCCACCCTGGCCCGGTTTACATCGACCTCCCCGGCGATGTGCTCTACCGAGTGGTTGAAGAAGGTGACGTAAACTTTCCGAAGAATCCGCACAGTGTCCCGCGTGTTTCCGGTGACGAGAAGTTGGTCAAGGATGCAATTGCCCTGCTTCAAGGGGCGGAGAGACCTTTAGTAATTACCGGTACCGGCATCCTTTGGTCGGACGCTATGGTGGAA
>CAZSWX010000109.1:5460-6974 GCA_964610865.1 uncultured Enterobacteriaceae bacterium | reverse complement strand
CGCTGCACGTAAAACAGTAGCATCTTCCCCGTGCCGTCCGATCAGCATCATCCCTACTGGCAAACCTTCGGACATAGCGCAAGGGATTGTAATCGCCGGATGGCCCGTCACGTCGAAAGGGCAGGCGTTAGGCAGCATTTCAAGTGCGCGGTTGACGTATTCCTCGCGACTTGCGTTAGCGGCAGGTATTCGGGTTGCCTTGATGGGCACTGTAGGCATCAGCAAAATGTCATAATCTGACAATGCTAGATCGTACGCTTTCTTCAGGTCACGTGCCAAATTTTGTGCCTTCGCATAATACCTTCCGTGGTAATTTTCTTGCATGTAGCGCCCCAACAAAATGACCATCTTTACGGTTTCCGGTAAATCGTCGGGGCGACTATCTCGTCCTCGAGCTACGGCATCTAGCAGGCTCGTTGTGTAATGCCCTTTCCAATTGGTGCCCATGCCGCCGCCTTCAATCATGAGGAGGGTAGCCCCTTCAGTCGCGATGCTGTTCCATATGTGGTGGCCGTCACGATGCCAGGGGAGCGAGATGTGGGCCATCTTTGCTCCTAGTGCTTCGAAGGCCGACGCGGCCTCCTCGACGGCGGCATCGACGTCCTTTTCGGATGCGGTCCAGCCAAAACCTTCTTGGACGACTCCTATCTTCAGTCCCCTAATGTTGCGATCTAGTGACTGCAAATATTTTTCAGTTTTGAGAGCTGTTTGTTGGCGTGGGTCAAGCCCGTCCGGTCCCGCTAGGACATCCAGAAGACATGCCGCGTCTTCAACCGTACGGGTCATCGGTCCAGTGTGGTCTAATGTAATCTCTATGGGCATAATGCCAGTGTATGGTACGAGACCGTATGTTGGCTTGTGACCGACGATGCCGCACCAAGAAGCTGGCATGCGAATCGAACCGCCCTGGTCGCCACCGATGGCCATGTCCACCTCACCGAGAGCTACAAGGGCCGCACTTCCGCAGGAGGATCCTCCTGTTGTGTATGCTGGGTCGTAGGGGTTGGAAACGGGACCTGTCGCGTTCGTGTGACTTCCTCCCGAGAAGCAAAGATTCTCACAGACTGCCTTGCCCAAGATATGCCCGCCGGCGTCTAGGATGCGCGTTACAATTGTCGCGTCGACCTCTGGGGAGTAACCTTCGATGATAGAGCTCCCGTTCATCATTGGAACACCGGCCACGCAGACATTGTCCTTAACGGCAAGTGTTTTGCCGTTAAGGGGTCCATTTTGTGCACCGCGAATATCCGTTCGCCAGTACCAGGCCCCACAGGGATTATCGTGAGGGTGGGGACGATGACCGGGAGTCCGTGCGTAGGAGACCGGAAGGGAGGGCTCTGCGAGCTCGTCGATCCTGTGGTAAGAAGCGACCACGTTCTCCATTAAACCCTGGAATGACTCAAGATCGTCCTCCGTTAGATTCAGTCCGTATCCTCTCGCGATGTCGTCAAGGCTGTCTATAGACGGGTGTTTCACTGGCACGGTGCATACCTCCTCTAAAACGTCGTTGTCGG
>CAZSWX010000109.1:0-5360 GCA_964610865.1 uncultured Enterobacteriaceae bacterium | reverse complement strand
AGTGACACCACGGCACAGGCTATCCCGACGATTCAGAATGGAAAATTCCCTGACGTGTCCCTGCTGCCGACGCCAGCGGATCATCCCAACACTATATTTAGTCTTCTTAGTTCGAGCCACGTTCTCAAAGCCTTCGGGACCTTCACGATGCTTTGTCCCGACGACCTTTGCGAAAAGGCCCCCAGAGAGTCACCTGTGCGGCGGTGGCGTTCACTTCTATCCGACCTTTTTATTGTTTACCTGCATTTATTGTTGCCGGAAGCTTACCGCGTCGAACTCCCAAGTATAAGCGAGAATTGGATGGATTTTGGGAAGTTTGGCAATACGGCGATCCCGCCGGCCTCCGAACTGAGCCAAAAGGACCGGTCCCGCGTGGGACTAGGGATATGGGCTTCTATCACCAAAGACACGCAGATTAATCGGCTACGTCAGTTTGAACAATTTCTCCAGATTATCGGTACACCATCGTCTCCGGCACTTTATTTTTTTCACACTCTGTTGCCCCATGTGCCTTATATCTATCTGCCGTCGGGAAAGACTTATACGACCGATCAGCCGCTGGTAGGACTTTCTGATGATGACAAGGAGAGATGGGGCACTGATCTATGGGCGGCGAAACAAAATTACCACCGTTATTTAATGCAGGTGAAATTCGTCGATACGCTTCTGGGTCGTCTGGTCGCTCATCTTCGGGCAGCCGGCTTGTATGATGCTTCGCTAATCGTAGTTACCTCGGATCATGGTGTAAGTTTTAGAAGGGGAGAGCAGCGTCGGCAACTATCCAGGACAAATGCCGTAGATATTGCGGCCGTACCGTTTTTGATCAAAGCGCCGTATCAGGTGGAACCAAAGGTTATGGATAATCCGACGGCGACCATAGATATCCTTCCGACTGTCGCCGACTTGTTAGGTCTAGAAATTGATTGGCCAATAGATGGGGAGTCGGGATTTCGACAGCTCAGTCACGAACGAGATTTTCGGTTTGTATCTTACAAGAATCGAGATGAACAACTCACGATCCCTACGATCTCTAGGGAACAATTGCTTGACTCTGTTAAGTTTAGGAACGGACTCTTGGGAGCGGGCATCCCTATGCCAGTGCAGCATCAGGGGAGATTTGATTTGCTCGGCGTACAACAAGGAGACCTAGTCATAAGGGAGGATCCGTCCTTTGCGATTAGGCAAGAGTTTCCCACCCCGGACGAAATGGCACTTGATCGGAAACTTTTTGTGCCAAGCCTCATAAGCGGACGCTTACGTGCTCGTTCTTGGGAATTGTCGCCTCATATACTGGCGATCAGCGTAAACGGCACGATAGAGGCGATAACAAAGCCATGGCAATTCTCGGTAAAAGGACGATCTGGTGTGTGGTCTGCAGTATTGCCCGAGGACGTTGTGCGAGAACTGAGCCCTGAGATCGAAATTTTTCTGGTTTCCGAAGAGGGTAATCGAAATGTTCTTCTACGCCCGACTGGGCATTTCGACGAGTTGCCGAACTATCCAGAAATAGGGGGATCCCACATCATTGCCCCGTCAGGTGCGCTAGAGTCTCTAGACCGTTCCTCTTACCACGGGCAAATAGACCTAGTGCGGCGGCAAAAAGGACGGTTGGAGATAGCGGGATGGGCTGCTAAAATCTCGAGCCGCACCATACCTGACTATATCTGGGTGTACATGAATGGAGCGTTCCTGCACGAAGGACCGGTGGGTGTGTCCCGGCCTGACGTCGTTGCTACTTTTGGATCTCCAGAGCTGCTTAATTCAGGGTTCCACTATGATCTGCCTCTGCCAATACCCCGCAGAAATTTAACGATGGAGATCCGGCTGTTCGGAGTTTATGAGGACGGGACATTTTCCGAGCTTGCGCATTATGACTCGGTGGGGAACGCGGTCGTTGGTCGTCCCGCGCTGTTGTTTGCCACTGAAGACTAATGGTCCGCGTCCGGCGCCGTTGATTTGTATGCAGGGGAATGCGCGGTCCCAAGGACGTCGCATCCACGGATTCCTTTTAAACGGGAGACAGACTGGGTGGTTAGTGATAGAAGCAAGGCTAGCAATTCAAAGGTGATAATTAGAGAAGGAGGAGAGTTTCTATGTCTGCATATCTTATAGGCGGAGTGGATGTGACTGATCCGAAATGGGTAGAAGAATATGGGCCTAAGGTGGAGGCTCTCGTCGCGAAGCACGGTGGTCGCTACCTGGTCCGTGGTGGGACAATGGAAGTGAAGGAAGGGTCCGCACCGTCTTCTAGAGTGATGGTTATAGTCGAGTTTCCTTCTATGGAAAAGGCGAGGGCATGGTATGACGATCCAGAATATCAGCCTCTTATCAAGCTGCGACAGACTGGCTCAAGCGGTGACCTCATCTTGGCCGAAGGCTTATAATTCGAACTAGAACTGAGAGAGGCTGGAAGGGCTTTTCGAGGTCTGCCTCTCCCCGAGTCTCTTTAGGTGCGATCTGTAACGGTGTCGGCGAATTGTTTCTGTTGGCCCCGGGGAGACGCGTAGGTGCCAGAAAGAAGCACTTACGCGTCTGGCCAGCATCATCCCTTGGGTTTCATGTAGGAACCCGTCCTCTCTGATATGATCGGCTGGGCCACCGCACGATGGTCAGCGTTTCAGCCTAAAACGATTCGACCGAAGGACGAATATCAAATTCCTGCATCCAGGTGTCGGGAGGCTGTGCAACTGCTTGCGCGACTACGCGCGCGATCGCGCGCGAGTCTAACATGCCTGGCCTGCAATCCCGTTCCTCGGTGAGCGGAACACTATCGATTCCGCCGTCGATAATTACATGGCAGACGTGAATACCTTGGGGTCCGAACTCTCGGGCATTGCATTGAGCCAGAGCTCGCAGAGCGAATTTACCCGGGGCGAAACCAGATGATTTCGCATAGCCTTTGATCGAACTTGTTGCCCCAATGTAAACGACTGTTCCGCCGCCCTCGGCCAACATGTCTGGTATAGCCTGCTTCGCGCAAAGGAAAGGACCAAAGGTGCATCCCATCAAATGGTTGCGAAACTCGTCGGTGGTGAGGTCGAGAAATGAGCCACGTTTCGCCGCGCTCGCGTTGGCGACCAGGAGCTTGACTGGCCCTAGTTCGCTTCGCACCCGAGCGAAGGCCGCGCTGACCTGTTTTTCTTCCCGCATGTCGGTGGCCAAAAAAACACATGACTCGGCTAAATTACCTAGCGCGTTCCTGGTGCGATCAAGAGATTCCTGGTTTCGCGCTAGGGCGGCAACGCGATAGCCCTCTTGCGCGAAGGTTTCTACGAAACGGGCTCCAATACCCGCTCCTACGCCGGCTACAACGGCGACTGGTTTGTCCTCTGCCATGACGGTCCCTCCTTAGCTTATACGCTGACCTCCGAATCGGAGGTCCCAATCTATTCTCGCCGACCGGCGGAGCTATGACGAGTCATCCCCACGGTCGTAGGTGCATCAGAATGGAATATTAGAGCCTACTCAATGCCATTCCAATCGTGGCGTGTCTACAGCGTGCCACAGACGGCACCGGTCGCAATATGTAAGAAAAAAAGGAAAAGCTGCCCGGCCTGTAAAAAAATGTTGGTCGTGTATACTATCACAAGAGTCTACAGGCGGGCCGAGGGGCTGGAACCTAAGCAGGGACTAGGCGCCCACGGGAAAGAGGCCTCAGCCTACCAACGAAATTAAGAAAACAGAATGTCCCGGATTAATCACGAATGGCGGCTGGGAACCGTAACGGCAGAGTTGCCATTGTAACCAGAAATTGCTGGTTACAATATTTCCAGGCATATACTTTGGGGGGAACATGGTTTGTGTGTTTTATAGAATAGTTATCATTTTTGCTGCAATGGGAATTTGGCTTGGCCCTGCGATGGGACAAGGACAGGACGTCGTCCAAGAGAAGATCCTCGACAATTTTTTCCCCTACCGAGAAGGGTTCCCGAGTCTGGAGAATATCCGTCCCGGACTCCAGGTGAACAGTGAAAACGCGGACATGGTCGAGGGCGCGCTTCCGCCTGAACTAATGCCTTATTTGGAGCTCGGCGACTTTTCTTTTACCGTTCAACAGACCACGGATTTCCCCACCCGACAGGCATTTATTGATGCTACGCTGGCTCATCATCGCGGGGTGGTAGTTGGGGATGATGAACTGCAAAATTATGTTGCTGGTCGGCCGTTTCCTACTCTTGACCCCAATGATCCTCAGGCTGGACTGAAGGCGATTTGGAATTTTCGGTACCGAGACTCGGGAGATGATACGCAGATACGGGCAGAGATGAGCCAGGTTAACGATTCCGGGAGTGTCGAACGGTCTTCGGAGTTTGCGTTCTCGATGTTGTACGGTATGCATCGGACCGACCCAGAAAAGAACGTTCCACAATGGGAAAAACAAGGTATTCATTCGAAAACCCATAACATCGTTCTATCGCCAGCGGACATGCAAGGAAGTCAGCTTCTTATGGTGGTGCGCGATAAGGACAGCGTTCCTCTTGATCAATGGGCCTACGACCCGGCCACGCGGAGGATGCGCAAAATTGTCTACACACCGTATATTTCTCCCAGTCGAGGAGTGATTCTTATAGAAGATCGGAGCGGCTTCCGCGGCTACATCCACGAGTACGACTGGAAATACTTAGGGGAAAAGAGCGTCTTCGTGCCGGGCCCGATCCATGCGTCTAGACCGACTTATGGTGGAAAAGGCGGCTGGTATTTCGCTGATCCATGGGAACTGCGGCGGGCCGTGATTGTCGAAGGCACTCCGACCATCGCTCACCCACTCTATAGTCGTCGCATTTTGTATATTGATTTGCAGACTTATCTCCCACTGTACTCATTTGCGTACGACCACGACGGCGCCCATAAGCGAACTTTCCTAAACAATACGCGACACCCTGACTACAATCCTTGGGATAACGAAGGATGGTTTGCCCACATTGCAGCTCAGAGTTCCATTGACCACCAATTAGACCGAGCCAGCCTCTTCCGAATAACAAAAATATTATTCAACCGGGCCTTATCACCGAATCATTTTACGGTGATGGGCTTGATGCTCCGGGGAAAGTAGAGGTGAAAGCTCCGGGGCAACTTTGCTTTAGGTTGCCATTCGATAGAGAATTCTGCTTACCTCTGGCGAATGCTAACTTGAGGCGACCCGTTTGCTGGTCCCTTTTTCACCACAACCGTTGTGTGGAGCTCTGGGCACCGTAAGTGTCAGGTGAGCGCTAAATACCGAAGAAGGTACGGGTGGTTGCTGTGCTTCCCGAGCAAGGGTGTGTGTTACGAGGTCTCGGAAGAGTTCAGCGCTCTACGGGTAGGGCTTGTTCGTTCCAATCGAGCATGCCCCCTCTTAGATTGGACACCCTTTGAAAGCC
>CAZSWX010000108.1:0-6975 GCA_964610865.1 uncultured Enterobacteriaceae bacterium | reverse complement strand
TAAACGCGGGGTCACGTTAGACATAGAACAGCAGGCGGGTCGGGCTCTGTTGAAAGGGCTCATGAAAACGAGCGATATTCTAATAGAATCATTCGCTCCAGGAGTATTAGACAGGTTTGGATTGGGGTATGAGGAAACGCGCAAAACTAACCCTTCTCTAATTTATACTTCGATTACACCGTTTGGTCATTCAGGCCCATACAAAGCCTACGAATCATGCGAAATCGTTGCTGAGGCTCTAGGTGGCATGATGTTTACCAATGGATTCCAAGAGGATCCACCGCTACAAGCGATGGGACTACAAGCCTATCATAGTACGGCGTTTTTTGCGGCCATTGGAATTATGTCGGCGCTTTGGGCACGTGAAACGATAGGTGAAGGCCAGTGGATCGATGTGAGCGTGCAAGAAGCCGTTGCCGGAGCGGTAGAACATGTTGCTCCATTTTATCATCAGGGATTGGGAATACAAAAACGCCAAGGGAGTCTGCACTGGAGCAAATATTTTCGTGTAGCAAAGTGTCGGGACGGTTACGTCATGCATTGCTCGCTTGGAGATTGGACGTCGTTGGTCGAATGGGTGAAAGGAGATGGAAAAGGGCAAGATCTTGACGAACCCCAATGGGAAGATCTGACCTACAGAAAGGAAAATGCTGAGCATTTGTTTGACGTGCTTGACGAATGGGCCAAGGAATACACGGTTGCCGACCTAATGGAGGGTGCCCAAATGCGGAGAATTCCTTACGCCATGGTGCGTCCACCTGAAGCATTGATTGACGATCCTCAGTTAAAACACAGAGGGTTCTTTACGGAGGTTGAACACCCGGAACTCGACCGTACTATACGTTATCCGGGCGGCCCGGTCCATTTCAATACGACACCATGGCGTATCGCTCGGCGACCACCACTGCTCGGGGAACATAATCGCGTGATTTATGAGGAGGAGTTGGGTTTAGACACAAACGAAATTGTAACACTACGGGACACTGGGGTTATATAAGAAGTGCTAAACGTGTACACACTTGTTGTTTCTCCGGACACCGCAGCCGCCGCTGTTGATATTATTTGTCCCCTCTCCTTCTTAGAACTGCGGGGGTATTTGGGGCAGTTACGACCGGCTCGTGCATAGCAGATGTTGAAACTTATCGGGGCAGTAAATATAGGTCGGGTTCAAAAACGGTCATCCCTCGCGGGTGTGGCCCTGTACCTCGTCTTGGAAATGGTGGTGCTATTGTCCGGGACCTGGTCCGCCCCTCCCGAAGGACCTACGGTTTCCGGGATAGGAGGATTTTCAGAGGTTGAAAGCCTCTTTCCGCTCCGGCCCGGTAACCGCTGGACGTACGAGTTATCGGGTGACTGGTACGAACGGCCACAGCACTTGGTCGTCGAAGTAAAGGGCCTCCAAGCTGTCCCTCGTTTGCAAAAAGACGTAATGGTGGTCGATGAAACGCATCCTGGGGTGGATCCGAAGGCCCCACGGGACGTTCTGCCGGTTCTATATTCTTTAAACGAAGGGTACTTGGTTAGGAATACAAACCATGTCTACGCGAACGATGACCGATCCACTATGGTGGCGACAGCGATAATAGGGGAGTCGTTTGCGCCGGTATTGCCCATGGCCCCTGAGAAAAAAACCGTGGGATGGAAAAATATGAACATGGGACGAATGGCAGCTATGTCGGAACTCAGTACCCTGTATCGTGTCGGTCGCGCGCCAGAAGCCGTGATAGTAAATGCGGGGAAATTTGAAGGCTGTATCCGTGCAGAGACGAAAATAGAGCGTGTGAGTGGTAGGGGTTTTTTGTATAGCGAATGGTATGCGCCTGCTGTCGGTATGGTGAAGAGCGTAACGAAGGAGTTGCCGGGCGGGCGACTTGTAGAGAAGAAAGAATTGTTAGAAATGAACAGCACGCCCGCTAGGTAGGTGATACCTTTGGAGGATCATACGATTCCCGACGAAATTAGGAGCGAACAACCCGGGCCGCCGCGGCCCGCTAACAGGTAGACAGGAAAGTAATCTTCTATGAGTGAATCTATCCTTCTAAAAAGCAATATAGAGGGCTTGGCGGCGCCTAGGCGCGGAAAAGTCCGAGATATTTACGAGACTGACGATTGCCTCTTGATCGTGGCGACCGATCGTGTTTCTGCTTTTGATGTTGTCCTAGGAGAAGGGGTCCAAGGCAAGGGACGGGTATTGACCCAAGTTTCCCGTTTTTGGTTTGAAAAGTTACGAAAGATTGTCCCGCATCATTTGATCTCTACGGATGTCAAGGACTTTCCGCCAATTTTCCAATCAGCGAGCGATGACCTGGACGGCCGTTCGATGCTTGTAAAGAAAGCAGAACCGCTGCCTGTTGAATGTATCGTACGGGGATATCTGGCCGGCTCAGGGTGGCAAGAATACCGTGCGAGCCGAAGTGTGTGCGGGATCGCGCTTCCCGATGGATTACGCGAAAGTGACAAATTACCGGAAGCGATATTCACGCCCTCGACAAAGGCGCCGGAGGGCGAGCACGACGAGAATATTTCCTTCGGCGAAGTCGAGAAATTGATAGGAGGGCCACTGGCTACTCAGGTAAAAGAGATCAGTTTGGAGTTGTATTCCGCGGCTCATGCCTACGCGGAGACTAAAGGTTTCTTTCTTGCGGACACGAAGTTCGAATTTGGAGAGTGCGACGGTCAGCTTATTCTGATCGATGAGGCGTTTACACCTGATTCCTCGCGTTTTTGGAGCAAAGAGAAGTATGTCCCGGGCAGTTCCCAGGATAGCTATGACAAGCAAATTATACGCAATTACCTGCTTTCTCTTGGCTGGGACCGTAATCCCCCTCCACCTTCCTTGCCGCAGAAAATCATTGATCAAGCGGCCTCTCGTTATCAAGAGATATACGAAAGGCTTACTAGGTAAAGCTCGTGAAAAGTTGTGGAGAATTATGACGGCAAGTCTTGGCCTCTGGGTCGGTTTCTCTATTGTTGTTCTCGTTTTGTTGCTATTGGACTTGGGGGTTTTCCATCGCGAAGCGCGAGAAGTCTCAAGGAGAGAGGCAGGCGTTTGGTGTGTGGTCTGGATCGGGTTGTCTTTGGTCTTTAACGCGTGTGTTTATTTTACTAGGGGTTATGAGCCGGCGCTTGAGTTTCTGGCCGGCTATTTAATTGAGAAAGCTCTCAGTGTAGATAATATTTTTGTCTTCTTGCTCATATTTTCATATTTCTCTGTTCCCTTAGCGTATCAGCACCGTATCCTTTTTTGGGGCATATTGGGAGCGGTAATTATGCGCGGCATTTTCATTGCCGTGGGGGCAACCTTGCTGCACCATTTCCATTGGGTGATGTATTTGTTCGGGGCCTTCTTGATTTTTACCGGGATCCGAATGGCATTATTTGAGGAAACGCAAAATGATCCGGAGGATAACCCAGTTATTCGGGGTCTGCGAAGATTCATTCCAGTAACGGAAAAATATGACGGACAGCATTTCTTTGTGCGGCGGGATAATAAATGGGTAGCCACTCCCCTCTTTGTTGTTCTCGTTTCCGTGGAGAGCACCGATGTCATTTTCGCCGTAGATTCTATCCCCGCCATATTTGCTGTTACGAGGGATCCATTCATCGTTTATACATCTAACATTTGTGCCATACTTGGCCTTCGGGCCCTGTATTTTCTGGTGGCGGGTGTTCTCGATTTGTTTGTTTACTTGAAGTATGGATTGGGCATTATTCTGAGTTTTGTAGGATGTAAAATGGCGTTGATCGATGTGTATAAAATTCCTATCAGTTACTCGCTGGGCACCATAGCTCTCATACTGACGGTGACGATTGTGGTATCTATTTACTTTCCGCCGGGGGAAGGCAAACCTCAAAAACGACTGTGTAGCTAATCTTGTTGGTGAATTGCTCTGCATTCTAGAAAAAATCACGCCAGGATAAAAATGTAGTGTGCCGGGTGAACCAAAGTCAGCTCGAAGAGTGAAAGATGAGATTCAAGGATAAAGGCCGACGTGCTCTTGAAGGAATTCGGATCCTAGATTTTACATGGGTAGTGGCTGGGCCGGTTGCGACACGTATATTGTGCGATCAGGGTGCGGAACTTATAAAAGTTGAGAGGCGCGACACTTTGGACCTCGGTACGCGTCGGGGTGGTTTCAGTGGGAATCTGCACCGAGGTAAAAAGAGTACCGTTATCGATATGACGAATCCCCAGGGAGTCGAGATTGCGCGCGAACTCGCGGCGGTATCAGATGTCGTGATAGATAATTTTAGTGCGCGGGTCATGAAGAATTGGGCACTAGACTATGAGAGCCTGAAGCGGATCAGGCATGACATTATAGCGGTATCCATGTCGGGCTTTGGTCATACTGGTCCTCAAAAGGATTACGTAAGTTATGGTCCAACGCTACAGGCATTGTCGGGTTATACGCTGGAAATGCGTCATCCGGGTAAAGAGCCAGCCGGGTGGGGCTACTCGTACGCTGACATGACGGGGGGCTATAGTGGGGCACTGGCCGTTTTGATGGCTCTGTGGCACCGCAAGCAAACAGGCGAGGGTCAATTCGTCGATCTTTCGCAATTTGAGGTGATCTCGAGTCTGGTAGGTCCGATGATGCTAGATATGATGAACAACGGTCGTTCCAGTCGGCCTCCAGGTAACGGCTCCCAGGAGGCGTCTGCGGCCCCGCACGGCGTGTACCGATGCAAGGGCGACGATCGGTGGTGCGCAATTGCCGTTTTTACGGACAAACAATGGGCTGCGCTATGTCATGTTATGCGGGTTCCCGAGTTGGTCACAGAGACAGGCTTTTGCACTGCAACAGACCGGGCCGAGAACCGAGTGATTGTTGATGAAAAATTGGGGCTATGGACGCGTGACCATTCGCCAGAAGAGGTGATGGCGGCTCTACAGGAAGTGGGGATACCGGCGGGTATAGTTTCAAATGGAGAAGACATGGACCGAGATCCGCAGTTGCGGGCCCGAGATTTTTGGGCCCGCATGCGTAGCAAAGAAAATGGCAATAGTCTTGACGTAGTCCTAGATGGTCCGCCTAATAAATTGTCTCGTACTCCAGGTTACGTTGCGGCGCCTGGTCCCTTGCTGGGAGAGGACACGGAGGCGGTCCTGTCCGGCCTATTAAACTACTCGCCGACAAAAATTGTTAGGCTCAGGGAAGAACAGGTCATAGCTACCCAAGCGGAAATTCAGATGGACCGGTCGTAACGGTGGCGAGTGCGGGCGTGTTTATTGTGGAACCAAACACCATAAATTTGCATTCAGAATTAGGGCGGTAGAGACGCCACTTGTTCTTGCAGATGGTTGCCAGCAATGACCTGCAGTCGCGGCATGCTCTCTGACTACATAGAACCGGTGAATCAACGGTATTTTCTCTCCATTGCTAATGGAATTAAAGCATTCTGGGCAGCGACCAGAAATGTTGCTGTATTGAATACACTTCCGCGTGTCGGCCCGAGCGGGAATATTCTGGGACGGGGTCGGCAAGGCGGTGCCCCTGCATCTCTTCTAACATCGCTAGTGTCGATGTCGTGAGGCCGACAAGGTCGTACCCGCCTTCAAGTATTGCCGCGCAGCGCCCTTGAGCGTGATCGCGCGCCAGCCGTAAGAGTATCCGTGCCAAAGCACCGAAGCCGTTCTCAGTCACAGTAAGTTGCCCAAGAGGATCTCTCACGTGCGCGTCAAAACCGGCAGAAATGAGGATAAAGTCAGGATCAAACTTACGACAAATCGGATCAACAATGTCTTCGAAAACAGGCAGGAACGTTTCATCTCCCATGCCGGGTGCCAAGGGGATGTTAACAGTGTAGCCTTGTCCATTGCCATGACCGCATTCCACGGCCGAACCGGTACCGGGGTAGAATGGGAACTGATGCGTGGAAATGTATAAGACCTCCGAGTCGTCATAAAAACTGTGTTGCGTTCCATTGCCATGATGCAAATCCCAATCTACGACGAGAATTTTTTGGAGGCCAAATCGGCTCCTTAAATATTCCGTCGCTATGGCGACGCTGTTGAATAGGCAAAACCCCATCGCTTTGTTGCGCTCGGCATGGTGTCCGGGCGGCCGGACTAAGGCAAAACCATTGTCTACGTCCCTTTCCATTATTCTGTCGATGATCTCGAGCAGACCGCCTGTGGCGAGGAGTGCCGTGTCGTAGGACCCGCTGGATAGGCGCGTGTCCGGGTCAAGAGCAACATTGCCCCGAGACTCCGAAATTTTTGAAATCAATGAAGGATCGTGAATCAAGGCGACCTCCTCCGGAGTAGCTGGCCGTGGGGGTACTCTCGAGAGACCGGCCCGGGTGTAAGTTTCCAAGTGCTGAAGCAATGCACCTATACGTTCCATGGATTCTGGATGGCCAGGTCCTGGCTTGTGATTTTTGTACCGGGGATCGAGAACAATAGCGGTCTGTAACATATGAGCTCCTACCAACAAATGGATTATGCAAGGGATAATACCTCGGCCGTCGCCGGACAGTGTCGACTCGCTTGCGTCAATTTTTTGATTATACTACCGTACCGCGAGAGATAAATATGTTTGGGATCGGGATGCCAGAATTAATCGTGATTCTCGTGGTGGCGCTAATAGTGCTAGGTCCACGGCGAATGCCCGATGCGGCCAGAGGCCTTGGGCGGGCTTTAGGCGAATTGCGCAGGGCAACCAGCGGGATCACGGAGGAGTTGCATAACGCTCAGGTAGTCCTGGACGAAGAGACAGAAAATATAGAGGGAGCTATCTCTGACCCGGCCCACGCTCCGGTAGAAGGGACGGGCTCGCGCGCGAAAGATCCTGGGTCCGCGGCCAAGTCGGAGGCCGCCGCAGACAAGACACAAGGAAAGACCGGGGACAACTAGAGTATGGTTCAACACGGCTTCTCGATGCCTCTCACGGGGCACTTAGATGAGCTACGGTCTCGTCTAATTAGAAGCATTCTCTCAATTGTAATTGCCTTCGTGCCAACCTACTATTTTTC
>CAZSWX010000107.1:2303-6983 GCA_964610865.1 uncultured Enterobacteriaceae bacterium | reverse complement strand
CTCCGGTGTGGTTTAGCACTAGTGTCGGTAGGTGAACCTCCTGTATATTCTCTAGCAACGCGGCACGCGAGGACATTCCGGACCATGTACTCAACCATGCACGCGGCGTTTGGTATTTCCCAAATCCGGCTTCTGTATAGTTAAACAAATCGGGACGTGGGGACCACAGCGACCCGTAATCTCGTTTCGACACGGACAAAGTGTTGTCAGTGTACGCAAGGTTCGCTTCAGTTCGAGGTACTTCCATGTACCGGCCAACGAGAGCCCGCCGCCTAATAAATGCCTGCGTTTCAGATGTCGCATTCTCCGATTCCTTCCCACGAACTATCGCTCCGAAAAAATTCTGTTCGTCAATGAACGCGCGTGCAATGGAATCTATCCGCGCAACGCGTGCCTTCTGTGCTGCGCGATATTCCTTCGCAAACGCCCCTGAGTAAACGCTTGGAGTGGGCGGCTCTCGGAAGCCGTTTTTTGAATTGTACATGTCCAAGGCGGGATCGCACGACAATGGATCACCCTCATCCGTGACGGATGGATCGATCGCCCTTTCAAGAAACTTACCCTCCCCCAGGTGCGCAGCCAGGAGGATGATCCCGTCCGCCATTGGCAACGTAATCCGATTCAAGTCATAGGCGTCCCCAGCCGCAGTGGTAGTTAAGCGCGCGGGGGGACGTCGAGACGCTTGTGCCAAATAGAACGCATACAAGGACCCACCACCACTGTTCCCGAGAACGACCACCCATTGATAACCGCAGTGTTCCCGGAGATATTTCAATCCCGCCGCTACATCCGCTAACAGCATTTCATGTATGCATGCTATGTCGTTTCCCGGCCAACGCCCCTCCTGACCAAAGACCGCATATCCAGCATCCAAAAGATAAGGTACCGCATAATGGCGAGACATGTCGGCCCGTGGATGCATAAGGCACACCACCGCCTTCTCACCACCCTTGGAGTAGAGTACCCCTTTCGATTCTCCGCCGTCTTCGGCGGTAAGAGGAATGATCTCTTCCTCGTGTGGGGATTCAATCGTTTTGAAAGAAATCAGACTAGCACCGCCGAACTTATAACGAGGTATGCGCACTGTCTCCATTGAAGGGCCTCCATATCCCTTTGTCGTTGATACATCCCAAGATACGCACATAAGCCACTTACAGCCTCAAGTCAAAAACTCTGAGCTTTTCAGTGTCCTCGCCTTCACAATTGAGTACGCTCGGTCGGCTCTTGCACTACACGCCGTTTCCTAGCACTATAAATCTCCACAAGGGAGGTTCTCTAATGAGCTTAAAGGCACGCGAAAATTTTACCGCCCTCGTTTCCGGGCCTGAGGACGAACTAAATTTAGGTGAGGCTGCCCTTCTCATCGCTCAAGAAGAGCAACCGGACCTCGATGTATCATTCTACCTGAATCGGTTAGCCATGCTCGCCGACGCGGTCCGCTCTAGAACCCCTGCTGGGGCGAACCAGGAAGAAACGATTGAGGCACTCAATACCCAACTCTTTTTCGAGGAACGATTGCACGGCAACGCCAAAGATTACTACGATCCAAAAAATAGCTTTCTAAACGAGGTTTTAGAACGTAAAACGGGAATCCCCATTACTCTATGCGTCATTTATCTCGAAGTGGGCCGTCTAATAGGACTGTCCCTCGTTGGAGTCGGATTTCCCGGACATTTTTTAGTAAAACACCTGGGACATGAGGCCGAGACGGTACTTGACCCATTCATGGGCGGCGTCACCCTCACGTTCGATCAATTGGCAGCGAAACTGAAGACCATGTACGGTGAAGACAACCCACTAGTGACAAGGGTACCGGAACTTCTACAGCCAGCAAGTAAAAAGGAAATTCTGGCCCGGATGCTGCGAAACCTAAAGGGCGTGTATCTCCATAAGGGTGACTTCCAAAAAGCTCTCGGCGCCATTGATCGCATAATCCTCGTAAACCCCGATCTGGCTTCTGAGTTTCGGGACCGAGGTTCAGTCCGTCAACGGTTGGGGCAAATACAAGGGGCGGTTCAGGACTACAAAAAATATATAACACTCGCGCCTGATGCTAAAGATGCCGGCCAGATCCGGACCCTCGTTCAACGCTCACTTGCGCAATTGAATTGATGCTGACACTTCCCAATGACGAAATTCGTAAAGGTCGCTATCGGCCTGATCACTCGGCCGGGGTACCTCCTCATCTGCCAACGGCGAATGGACAAGAAATGGCCGCTCCAATGGGAGTTCCCCGGCGGAAAAGCAGAGCCAGGCGAAGACGGGAGGGCCTGTCTGAAACGCGAACTTCAGGAAGAACTCGGGATACGTGCTGAAATAGAAGAGCAGATTCACCACACGACACATAATTACTCGGCTGGCTCTTCTTTTGACTTAACATTCTTCCGCGTGTCTAGTTACCAAGGCGAACTCCAGAACAACGTATTTCAACAAATAACTTGGGCACGCGTCGGAGAATTATGCGAGTACTCCTTCCTTGAAGGAGACCGCGAACTCATTACACGGCTAGTCAACGGCGAATGGCCTCACTTGTTTTTCTAAGCATGAACCTTGAGGGGTACAGAACCCGCTGACGATTGCTGGCGCGGGTTACCAGTGAGGGGTAAGACCTACCCGGAGATCCCCGACTATGCAATAAGTTACTGACGTACCACGGTATTTATGAGCATATCCTTCCGATTGGAGAAGGATGCGTCCTTAGACCTTAAAACGAAAATGAACTACATCACCGTCTTCCATAACGTAGTCCTTTCCTTCTAGACGCATTCGCCCAACCTCACGACATCCGGCCTCGCCCCGATGTTCGATATAGGCGTCGTACGAAATCACCTCTGCTCTTATGAAACCCCGCTCGATATCCGAATGAATTTTTCCCGCAGCCTTTAGGGCCACGGTACCACGCTCGATCGTCCACGCACGAGCCTCCATCGGCCCGGCCGTAAAAAAACTCATCAGATTCAAAATGTTATAGGCGTACCGAACAAATCGGTCCCTGGCGGCTTCCTGAAGTCCTAAATCAGCAAGGAACAACCCTCTTTCCTCCTCCTCCAACTCAGCAATCTCCATTTCCACTTTTCCGCAAATTAGAACTGTCTCGAGCTGCTGCTCTTCATTATAGAGAAGAATATCCGCAGGCAAACTCGTATTCATCCCGCCCTCTTGGATATTGTAGACCACCAAAAGCGGTTTTTTGCTCAGAAAATCGAAGCCAGCAAGCGCCATCTCCTCTTCCGGGAGAAATCCCTCTAACCGAAGAGGTTTTTCGCCTTCAAGCGCGGTATAACATCGCCGTAATAGCTTTTCCTCTCGCTCGTGTCCTTTCTCCCTTTTTAATCTGGCCAACCGTTTTTCTATGATTTCCATGTCCGCGAGGATCAATTCGGATTGAAAGCCTCGCAAATCCCTCAGCGGGTCGGTGTCCGATTCCGCTATGGGGTCGTCAAAGGCGCGAACCACTTGTGTCAATGCGTCCACTTCTCGCATCTGAGTAAGCGACCGCTTGTCCAACGCAGCTTTCCGCTCGTCAGAAGGAGGAAAATCCAGAAACGTTACTTCTGCATATTTCTTCTGGCTGGGTTCAACTATATCGGCAAGCGCGTCTACCCGGGCATCAGGAACTTTAATTACCGCAATTGACGCATCACGTTTTTGTTCAAAACTCCCAACCGCCGCACTCATACCCGTCAACGTGTTAAACACAGTGGTCTTTCCAGACCGTGCAAACCCGACTAGCCCTACTCTCATGACGTTTTAATTAGCACTTTCACCCCTACTGATCACCGGCCCTTGCAACCGATTTGACGAAAAGATGGCGTCTTCCTGCTACACTCCTATATTATTTTTTGAAGTCGTGCACAGACTTTGCTGCTGTCCCGTTTTTGAGGGCTATCGGACATGTAACAGTCCGGGTCATTGCGCCAAACGTAGGCAGCCAGCACGAATGCCGACCGGGACCACCTATTACTAAAACCATTAGGGACTGCGGTTCTCGTATTAGGGGAATGGCTACATCCTCCGTAAAAGCTCCTTCGGGCGTAAACCCCATCCCCGCCATCCCACCAGCCTCCCACATATTTCTCGGCACGCGCGCATTGTCAAATACGTAGGAACGAATGTCATCTTTACTCAACCCGTCCCGGGCCAAAATCGAAGCGTGCTCAGGTCCCAGTGCGAGGATAGGCTCACCAAAAGCATAGGCGTTGTTAGAGCCCATACCCGCCATCGTACTCGCGATCGTCTTCAAGATGCCCTGCGCCGAATTACTAATGTGATCGTTAATATTATGCGGCCCTTCCGCGCCGCACACCGTAACTACACTCGTTGTCGAAGGGTAACCCTTCTCGACATGCAGCGGCTCCCACGGATTGTCCGTTTCGTTTTCTGCCACACAAAAGCTAAACTTTGCCGGTTGGCCCTGTGTAGCTCTATCCAACCCCCCCGGTGTCGCTCCACCTATGTTCAATAACGCCAGCCGAATGGCGCGACCTATGGTGGCATTCGGCCGCCACCCCTGCCCGAATGCATTATATTTTCCATTAATTCCCACTTCGGAGGCAATTGGCCCACTGACGATGACCAACGGGGCACAAGGATGCGTTGTACTTTGCACACCGTAAAGATTGAACGGACCCTGCAGCAAGGCTTCCACGGAAGCAATCACTATCGGGAAATATTCTCCCG
>CAZSWX010000107.1:0-2203 GCA_964610865.1 uncultured Enterobacteriaceae bacterium | reverse complement strand
ACCCCACGAAGTACATGAGCCTCAATCTCCGATGGCCGCTATAACCGCGTCGCACGTCGACATCCGGTTCATCACTTCCTCCGGCGCAGCTAGAGCCGCGTTCTTTTCCGCTTTTATGACGACGAATTCCTCGTAACGCTTACGTAACAACGACTCCAGAGATTCAAGCAAACTACCCACATTTGCTTTGCGGTTGTTGAGAAATCCGATTCTTCTATGCGCGAGGTCGCTAACCCTCGTTGCCAAAGGTGATTCATCACTCCGAACATCCGCAATAGGACTAAGTACAACAATTGTGCCCATAATTCCCGCCTCCTGTTACTTCTATATTGCAACCCGGTTGTCCTTGCAATCAGGAAACCGTTACACTTGAGAAGACGGGATAAACGCTTATGTTAAAGGTGCACATACCAGTCTATTACGACTATGCCTCTTCGCTCAGTTACATTGCTACACGGGTGATGAAACGGTTGGACGGACAAATAGACGCCACACTCCTCTGGAAAGGGGTACAGATAGTCCGTCGCCACGGAGGGTGGAAAAACGGAGAAGTAATCGACACCGACTCGAAAGGAAAAATAATTCGCGTATCCAGAGAAACTGGCATTCCGCTCCGAATCCCCCATACCTGGTTAGATTCGACCTATGCGCTAGAAGCGGCAGAATTCGCCAAAGACCAGGAGGTATTTCTGCCCTTCCACAACGCCGTATTTAAAGCGATATTTGAAGATGAGCGCGATATCGCAGACCTAAACGTGGTACTCGATATAGCACGCTCGGTAGGACTACCAAGCACTGAGCTACGTCTTCTTCTCCAATCTGGTGGCCTGACACACCGTGTCCTAGCGACCGAGCGTGAAGCTGAGTCTTTTGGGATATTAGGGTATCCCACTTTCCTCCTGGGAGACTTCCCTTTGATAGGCATACAACCCGCCGATACTATGAGGTTGTTACTTACACGGTATATTTACAAGTCTCGAAAAACCCCCGGTCATTAAAAATATTTTTTAGACGCACATCTACATTTGCGACCGTCATTGTCTCCCGCACTTCGTTCAGGATGTACGCGGCACCCGCCGCACGAGTCTACTGGTTATTTTACGAAGATTCCTTTCAATGCCTCAACTCCTCTTCCTTCGCGATACACAAAGAACAGCGTGTCTCTAAAACCTAACGGAGAACCCTTCCCTCTCGTCATTTTCCTTGTCGACCACAGACGTTCGCGCGGAGCTATAATTTCCGGCTGGGTAATAGAGGTAGCCAGAAACTGTCTCGCCGGGTTCGACGACCCCACTTTGCAAAGTCCCGTCCCCATCGGGAGACGGCACTGGAGCCACTCTCCCTCCAGCTTGCGGCACAAGGTATATCTTACCGGTTTCGATCTCATACGGACGCGGAGTGTTATTGCTAACGGTAACACGAACCGGCAGAAGTCCGCTTCCATGCACATCCGAGCCCAGCACATTTTTCGCTTCGTATTCGTTCAATCGAACAATTGTCAGCTGCAGCGCCCCTTCTTCCGGATTCGCCGATTGATACGCTTCTCGCCTCTGAACCATCTGGTAAGTCATCGGAAAACTATTCACAAAATGGTGAGGCCTCTCCGCTGCCCCAATCAGTGACGGGACTCGTATCGCATTTCGGCCTTCTATCGTTGCTCCATTTTCTGTGCATGAGATAGTGACTACTCCATCCGTAGCTCCCGATTTTGTTGCCGAAATTCTCCCCGGTTGGCCGGGACGAGCCAGCGTGTAGTCCGCAACTACATATCCCATCGTTTCAACCGCTTTATACACTAATCTATTTGCATCCTCACACGACTTTGCAGTCAACTCAGGTTTCTCCACTATCACTCTGGGCGGCGTCTTCGGCGCGCCACAACCTTGTACCAAGTGAAGCACCAATAGCCCTACAAAATACCTCGTTGCAACGATTCTCATAACTCTACTCCTTGTCCTACGGCTACCCACCCGCTTAGTTCTAACACAGCAACCAGAATCAATCGATTCAACCCCAAGCGTTTTTAGGTTATGTAAAGGGGCTCCCTTCCGGTAGAAAACAAAACCATATACTTTGCCGACGCACGCTATCTCGAAGTCCTTAGCTTGAGTTTCTCGGAGGATGTACAGGTGGATTTCAAAGAAGTTGTCGGTCGCAGACGTTCTATTCGCTATTTCCTACCTTGGCGTCCAGTCGAACGTCT
>CAZSWX010000106.1:0-7080 GCA_964610865.1 uncultured Enterobacteriaceae bacterium | reverse complement strand
CCCACAAAACATGGAAATCTTATCAGAGTGGTTCAGGTATAAGGGGGAAGGACAGCGCTGAGTTGGTTAAAGATGGTTTTCTGATGGTTGCCGGTAGCTCTGACACAACTCTTTTTCGCGACGCGGCCAAAGCGGAGATCGCCGAATTTCACGAAGCGTTAGCCAAACAGTCAGAATAGGCTGGTGCTAAATTCCCTGGGGAGACCGGGAGATCCAACTACGAGACTGGAGGATGACGTCTCTGCCAGATCCTCAATTTGTGCATTATTTCCTGCTAGCGAGAGGTCATTAGTGGAGGAGGCTTAGATGGGGAATTGCATCTGCTTGTTGCGGTGGTGGCCAGGGGGGCGCCATCTTAGTAGAAAATCCGGATGCGGCCTGATTAAGAGATGGCGTCATATGACGAAAGTTGAAAAATGATGGCATCGAAGAGGCATGGTATCCAAGCATACAACCGCTCAGGCAATCGATCATCTCAGGCACCAAAAGCCGGTAGTTGATCGGCACTAGATCCGTGCTGATGAAACTCAGCTAGAAATAACCCTCGTACTGTTGGTTCGGACCATGTCTGAGAAAGAGAAACAACTACCTACTGACGCCATGATTGTAGAACGCTGCAGTCGCCGCCCAGTAGCGCGTCTTGGTCTCTAATCAGGTTGAGCTTTGGGTTCCAAAGGTGGTGGAAGGGCGTTTGGACCAGCGAAAGACCGATCTAGTGATATAATCGGCGAGGCGGATCATTGAGGCTAATTGGCTTCCCAATTGAAGCGCAGTGGCTTTTTCTCGACGAACCGATTGACCGCATCGGCGTGGTAGTCGCTGGCTAGGCAAACCGCCTGTCCAGCCGCTTCCATCTCAACGATGGACGCAGCGTCATTATCGAAAGCCTGGTTGATCACTCGCTTTGTAACGGCAAATGCGGCTGGACTGGCGTCCTGCATTCGCCGGGCCAATGCCATGGCTGCCGTTTGCAAATCTTCGGCTGGATAGACCTCCATGACAATGCCAAGCTCTTTGGCCTCTTCGGCGTCCAGCGGCCGGCCAGTGTACATTAACTCCTTCGCCTTCTGCATACCGATCATGCGCGGCAAGGTGTATAGCACGCCGCAGTCCGGAATAGCGCCGATACGACAAAAGACGCAGCAGAAACTGGCTTGCTCGGACGCCAAGATGAAGTCGGCACAAAGCGCCAAGCCTAAGCCGCCGCCATAGGCTGGCCCATCAACCGCGGCGATGACCGGGATTTCCAGATTTCGAAACTTTTGAAGCCATTCATTGAGTGTATAGATGCGCGAGCGGATGTAGTCTGGGGTCTGCCCACCGGACTGGGCGCGTTCGACCATGCCTTTGATGTCTCCACCCGCGGAAAATACGCCATCGCAGCCAGTCAAGATTAAAGCCGAGACATCTCTATTGCTGCGACAATCGGAGATGATATCGTGGATGCTTTTGAGAAATTCCGGGCTAAAAGCATTGCGCTGTTTGGGCCGCGACATGGTAGCGATGGCTACACCCTTATCAATTTTAAATTCAATGGCAGGTATCTGGTCGGACATTTTTCTGTTCTTTCCTCCGAGATTGCGAAGACACCAATGATATGCAGGGGTAGAAAAAAGTAAACGCTGCTAAGTGCAGTCGTGCCCCGGGTGCTCATTAGCGATACCACGGCTGTCAATGCCTTTGCTGACATTTTGACCAGGGATCCGGTTCCTTACATCCGAAGTATTTAATTTTCGGGTGACCTCTGATGCGGAGCTAGTCTGTTCAATGGAAATGGTTGCCAAGCGTCTCGCCGGGGCATCTAAATATCCTGCGATAGGGCCAACAATATTGGTCCGCCTATCTGAACTTTGCGTGATGCCATTGATGTGGCATCAGAATCTTACAAGGCTTGCCCCAACACCACTGCCTATGAGCGTTCGAAAGCCTCTATTGCGCTTGTGAGCTGATGATCCCACGCGATGGCTGGGTTGAAGCTATCGTACTTTACCATGTTGTTCAGCATGCGTTAGGCTATAACGCCGAGCCCGACGATGGCAACACCAGGTGCTTGAACGTTCACGGCTTAGGCGGCGTCGCTGTCGGATGCGGCTAATTGGCTCAATCTCGTATCGGTCAGCCAAGGCACAATAGCGACCCGTAACCTATCGGCATGCTCTTCAATAACTTCAGCGATGTAGCGGCGCTCTTGAGCACGCCGTGCCTGCAAGACCGGGTCCGTTATCGCCAGTGGGGTTAGGCTTTGGTTGATCACCCAGGCGTAGGTGGCGATGTCGGCGCGGTTCAAGTCTCGTTGAAGGTCAGCGGCCTCGTGCACTGGAGTTGCCTCAGCGAGCGCACATATGATGACCCGCGTGAATTTTGGGTCGCGCAGCCTAGGCAGCAAATTTGCAACGGCCTCGGGTACTCCGGTGGTCAGTCGAGAAACCTCGCGATGATAGCTCTCCGCCGCGTCGAGAAGCAAAATGGTATGGCCGGTCGGCGCCGTATCCAAGACAACGATTTGGTCGCTGGCGGTATCGACGGTGCGCGCAAAGGCCTCGAAAACCGCGATCTCTTCCGTACAAGGCGAACTAAGATCTTCTTTCAGGAGCGCCAAACCTGCTTCATCCAAGTTTGCGCCGGTGGTCGAAAGAACCTTATCGCGGTAACGAGAAACTTCTTTCTCAGGATCGATCCGGTCGATCTCGAGACCGATCGGAATGTCATTCACGGCATCCGCTACGTGTGCGGCGGGGTCGGTGGTCGAAAGATGTACTTTGTGGCCACGTGACGCCAATTCGACGGCGATGCGCGCTGCTAGCGTAGTTTTGCCAACACCACCTTTGCCCATTGTCATGACGACGCCATGGCCCTGTTGGGCGAGATCGTCGATGATGGCGCTGATATCTGATGGCAGCATCATGTCGGTGCCGCTGTTTTCGCTTGCCGGCAAATCCTCGTCTCCCAGCAATTTGCGCAATGCTGGAACACCCAAAACCTGTCCGGATTTTAGCGGGAAGTCACTTCGTGGCAGTGCCGATAATGTTGCTGGCACGTCTGACAGAGCTTCCTGGCCACGCTGTTCCATGGCGGCGGCAATGGCGTCGCCGCTATCGACGGCTTTGAAGACACCGTTGATAGCCAATGCCTGGTTTTTGATGCCAATCTCCGCCAATTCATCGCTGGTACGTGCAGCTTCATCCAAGGCAGTTGTTTCTGCCCGGCTGACTAGAACCAATGTTGTATTGTTTCCGTCAGCTAAGGCGTTGACCGCCATCTCATAAAGGTTGCGTTGGGCTTTCAGGCCTTCTAACGGGCCCAAGCAAGATGTGCCGGCGGAACTATCCTCGATGAAGCCGGTCCATGCTGTTGGCAAGGACAAAAGCCTCAGTGTGTGGCCCGTTGGCGCAGTATCGAACACCACATGTTCGAAACATTCTGTCACATCCTCGTTGGACAGAAGTTTGGCAAACTCGTCGAAAGCAGCGATTTCAACGGTACAGGCACCGGCAAATTGCTCTTCAATGGCTTGCACTGCGGCGTCCGGCAATACGCCACGGTAAGGGCCGATGACCCGCTCGCGATACTGCTCAGCGGCCTTTTCAGGATTGACGTTCAGTGCCGATAGGTTGGGCACTTCGGCGATGGGGGTTAGCTTATTATCTACACGGGCGCCGAGAACTTCGTCAATGTTGGATGCCGGATCGGTGCTGACCAGTAGGACCTTTTTGCCGGTATCGGCGAGCGCCACAGCGGCGGCGCACGAAAGTGAGGTCTTGCCGACGCCCCCTTTGCCGGTGAAGAACAGGTTGGAGGTCGGGTTTTCGAGGACTTGCATCTGGGTTCGGAACTCCGTTTAGGTGGATCAGCCACAGCAGCTAGAGGTTTCGGCTTCCTCTGCGCTACCAGAATCACAGCAAGACGCGCTACTGGCGGCGCTGATATTGATGCCGACCTTCGCGCCCAATTCGGCACGGTTGAGATACGCGCCCTTAGAAACGATCTTGTCATCCAGCAAAACCAATGGCAGGCAATCCATGCCGTCGTCGTCAAGCGCCGATTTGACGGTAGCGTTCTCAACAAAGGCGCCCGGTTGCGAGCCCATATTGAAGCGCGCAACATCGTGACCCGATTTCATCAAAGCATCAATGGCTGTCGCGAACTGGGTCATCTGATCGCTGAGTCCCGGATCGCAGACACCGGTGGAACAGCAGCCGGGCGGGTCGTAAATGGCAATGCGGAGCATGAGAAACCTCTTAACTTCTATAGTTCCATAATTCTTGAAATATCGGCCTTTTATCTCATTTTAGGACGCCGTTCGTCCAGCTTTTTCGCCTTTCAATCGGCGTCTGTCATGGCTTCATGCCTGTGCGGCATGGCGGCAATATCCTGTTGCCATCCAAATTTCCGTCGGCACCCAACCGATGGAATTGAAAGATCGTCATTTTAATCAAGGCTTCGGAACAACCCTTCTTGCGTAGATCAGTAGCAATGGAGGGAACAGAACTGGCTTCCGCGTCGCCTTGCGCCGCTAATACCCGCGGATCAAATGGAAACCTACGAGTGGTGGGTAATTGCCTCAGCCAATCCTCTCCCAGTTTTCCAGAGTTTGTATTGCCAAGGGTCTATGGATGCCGTTACCGGCCCCTGCGGGTAATGCATGATGATCACGATGGAAATATCGGGCTGTTTGGCAAGAGTGTCGTCAAGCCAGTTCAGGCGCGCTCAGTTAACGTCACGCTTCCGCAAAACTCTCGAAAGGCTATCGAACTCAATCAGACGAAACGCGCGTCTTTCAAAAGCATGGTGGATCGGCTCATCAACCAGCCCTTGCATATAACCGTCCTCAACAAACGTTTGGCATAGGGTGGAACGCTAATCGCGAATCGAAGACTAATACGTAAGGCAGGGCAGTGAGGCCTAGCATAATTATTTTGTTAAGTGAGTATTCTTCGCGTGCGCGAGTGGAAATCATGTTACCGGCATGTAGCATGACGTCTGGCGTGGGCGCCAAGTTGCTGATGGCCAAGACTGTAACGGCAAGATTGTTGGCGCGCAGTTTTGTATTCATTCCACTAGTTTCGATGTCAAGAGCGCGAGCGTCGGTGATCTAGGCAACAATAAAGTTGGTTAGCCCTGGTTTTGTTCGGCAGCGGCATTGGACAAAGTTGGTGGATGCTTATACACCATCGGGTATGAAATCTACCAATGTCACCCGTGTCTCACATCTCGTTAGCCTGCAAGACCGCTGCCTGCGCCAAGGTCATTTGGGTGGTGTGCTTTGGTTTACCGGGCTTCCGGCGTCAGGCAAGAAAACTATTGCTTTTCAGCTTGAGCGTCGCCTATTTGAGGCGGGATATGAAGTTTTTGCTTTTGATAGCACTTGGCAGCGAAAAGGACTGAGTTCTGACCTCGGGTTCAGCCGTGAAGACCGTCGGGAGAACATCCGCCGAGCTGGGGAACTAGCGGCCATAATGGCTCGCTCGGGCCTTATTGCAATCAGTGCGTTCGTTTCGCCTTATAGCCGGGACCGGGCCGCAGCGCGGGCCACGGTTGGAGAGAATTTCCACGAGATATTCATGAACGTGCCCCTTGATGTCTGTATGGCGCGCGATACGCAGGATCGTTACGTTCGTGCTTCCCATGGAGAATTCTTGGACTTTACTGGCGTTACCGCCCCCTATGAGAGCCCAGTCAAGCCGGAGGTCACGCTGAGTGCTGAGCAAAGCGTTGATGAGAGCATCGATCGCCTTACCGACTACGTGAATGCCCATTTTCGAAATATTTGATTTGGTGCTCCCTTGACTTCGTATCGAAGCAAGCGGGCCTCACCGAGCGCCTGCTGGTCCTTAATTCTACCGATGGCATATGCGGTAACGAGAACCTTTGAGCCCTTGGCCCGACGGCGTTAAACTCCCTTGCATATTTTCCAAGGGGAAACTCATGACTACAGCTGACACGCCCGTTGGTACGGCGGTCGAGATTAATGGTGACGAGATCGCCGACGGCATTGCCGTATGGCTGGAGATGGAAGGCCCGACCCTCGATGTTGAGGCCGTCAATCGTATGGTTGATACCGTCCAGACTGATTTCGAAGCGGCCGGCCTGACAACCCGGAGGGCGCCCGGTGAGGACGGCTACGGCGACCTGCTCCAGGCCTTCGGAACCGATGCCGAACCTGACGGCCCCAACGCCAACAAGCCCGGCATCCTGGTGCTATCTCATACCGACACCGTACATCCCATTGGCACTAAGAAGGAAGCCAATCCGATCCGCAGGGATGGCGACAAGCTCTATGGCCCCGGTGTGTATGACATGAAGGCTGGGCGCCTACCTGGCTTTTGATGCCTACCGGAGGCGACTGGTTGCTGGCGGCAAGACTAAACTGTCCGAGCGCTTCATGTTTATCCCCGAAGAAGCGCGCGGCAGCTCCTACTCACGCGCTTACATCAAACGGGCCGCCACGCTCGCCAAGTACGCGATGGTCACCGAGCTGGCGCGCGCCGGCGGGAAGGTGGTGATAGCGCGCAAAGACAGCGCGCGCTTCAAGCTCAAGACTATCGGCCGACCGCCGATGGAGAAAGCCAACAACCTCACTTTGTTCGAGAAGGCGCGGGGTTACGCGCTGGAGCATGGTCTTGATCTTCAATACACACCGCTGACAGGGGGTGGATCGGACGGTAACTTCACCTCTGCCGAGGGAACACCGACGCTCGATGGCTTAGGTGCTGATGGCGAGGGTGCGCATACTTTGTTCGAGAACATCCTGGTGTAGTCCCTGGAGCCGCGCCCGCGCATGTGGATCAAACTGTTAGAGGGGCTCGAGTAACGTGGACTTTTCAATCTCCGGTCAGGCCACGGAAATTCTCAACTGAGTGTGCGAGTTCTCCGAGCACGAGATCGTGCCGCACATCTGCGACATGTTGCGCAGCGTGCGTCTCGACGGTGACTTCGGTCCGCCCTGACTTGACGGTCCCCGTGGGCAAGCCTGCGCCATGGGATTTTGCAATATGGCCATGACCATCCTGGAACAGTTTACGATGACCTCTGGATTAGCAATCTGGACTACGCGTTTGTGGCCGCGTGTTTCGCGTATCC
>CAZSWX010000105.1:0-7081 GCA_964610865.1 uncultured Enterobacteriaceae bacterium | reverse complement strand
TCTTCAGGGTCTTCTTCTGGTTCTTCTTCAGGGGCATCTTCAGGTTCTTCTACAGGTTCTTCTACAGGGTCGTCTACAGGGTCATCTATTGGGATGTCGATTGGGATGTTGATTGGGATGTCAATGACTGGGATGTCAATGACTGGGATGTCAAAGTCAAATGGGTTAGGGTCAGGGTTAGGGTTAAAGGCGAGAATTTCACTACTAGGAGTAGCGAGCCCATACATCAGGGCCGCCGCGATAGCGATTCTACCAAAAATCTGTCGGTTGTGCTTTTTCATCTTCTTCTCCCCGTCCGCCCGGTAATTTTCCGCTTATCGCAGTGTGGGCAGTCTGTACTCTAGGTTACGCACAACCCGTGCCAAAAACGTGAGGCCGAGGAAAACGAAATTTATATCGTTTAAAATCAGCTTGTTATAGATAAATTAAATCCGGGCGCGAACCGCGGAAGGTTATAAATAGCCAAATTGTATTATCTTTTCGATATATCTAAACGATCTATTCTATCGTTTAGGTCTTTCTCTTTTACACTGGAATCGAGATTGACACTCAGATGGGACTTTACGGAGCAGCGGCTCATACTGTAATGATTGATTATGATACTTTTGAACGAAGTAATCTCTAAATGGGAATGCTTTCGTTTTGAACCAGGTTATTATTATGTTCACGCGAGGCGGGCGTCGCTTTTTTTGCTAGCATGTGTACTTTTCATAGACTTTTCGGCCTGCGGTCCTTCATTACCTAGGAAAATAGTTCGGAAATCCGTGGTGCTTAAACACCGTCTGGAAAAGTGCAAAGCGTTGGGATACGTCGTCGGAACGCCCGGCATGGAAAACTGCCGAGCGCGATAATTGCTCCAAGAACGGGGCAGACTATGAAATTGCGATTTTATCGTTTTCAGGTTGCATAACTATTAGCACCAGGAGAAGGGGAGTTGTTTCTTATAATATGGTGACAACTGGAGGGGATACGTAGCGCCCGTTAGGGCTATGCGAGACCAATGTTTGGCCAAGGACATTCGTCCTCGAGGGCAGTCGCGAGATTGAGATTGTACTGCGATAAAAGCTGCGAACCTATGTTGGCTGAGGGGCGTGGCTACGGCTGGTCAGAAAAAAATGTGCCAAAATAAAGTTTAAGTAGCAGGAACACCACGTGAAGTTTGGAATCCTTCAATTTTTTAGTTGGCCAGAGAGGCGGGTACAACTCCCGACCGTTTACCAGAGGGCGTTGGATCGGATCGGAATAATGGACCAGACTGGATACGACGCTGTATGGCTAACAGAGCACCATTTTACGGATTATAGTGTGTGCCCTTCTATACCGGTCATAGGTACATACGCGGCCGCAAAGACCAAAAATTTGCGCATCGGCACGGGTGTGTGTTTAGCTGGGTTCTACCATCCCCTGCGTCTGGCGGAAGAGATAGCGCTGCTCGACACGCTATCGGGCGGGCGAGTGTATTGGGGAGCAGGCCGGGGCTTTGATAAAAATGAGTTCGCGGCTTTTGGTATTCCAATTGAAGAAAGTCACGCTCGTTTTCGAGAGACAGTCGATATAGTTCTGAAAGCGTGGACAGATGAAAGGCTTACCTATGACGGGAAGTTCTATAAATTTGATAACGTTGAGGTCTTGCCGAAGCCGGTGCAACGTCCGCACCCGCCCGTCTGGATGGCGGCGTCTTCCCCTGGGGCTATCGAATGGGCGGCGTCCATCGGGCATTCAATTCTAATGGACCCTCATTCCACCCATACCGAGTTAGGTGCCAAGTGGTTGTCCTACAAAAAGACACTCGAAAAGAACGGGTACTCGATCGAGGGAAGAATGACGCCGATGGCACGGTTATTCGCGGTCTCCTCCACTCAGGAAAAAGCGGCGGAAATAGCGAGAAGGGGTGCGAAGTGGCTCGTGGATGCATATGTCCCGCGGGAAATGTATGGGGACGGTGACCCGGTGGAACGCTATGTTGACGAAGTCGTTATCCACGGTACGCCCGAACGAGTCGTGGATGAACTTAACAGACTGCAGGAAGAGATCCATTTGGACTATATAATTGGCGCACCGCTAAGCCACGAGAGTTTTGTGCAGTTTACGGATTACATCATGCCGCGAGTGGTCTAATGTCAGCGAAAGCGAAGGGGGTATAACGGTGGCCCAAAATGACTTCGGCGTATTTGACCATCTCGAGCGTCGGACTGATTCACTTGAGGCATTATACGCGGGAAGAATGCGTTTACTGAAGATGGCCGATGAGGCCGGTTTCTACGGTTACCACCTGGCAGAGCATCATGCCACACCTCTGGGTATGGCACCGTCCCCTAGTGTGTTTCTCTCCGCCGCGATACAACATACAAAACACATACGGCTAGGGCCGCTCGTTTATTTACTACCACTGTACCACCCGCTGCGGCTTATCAGCGAGATTTGCATGCTCGATCATATGAGTGCGGGCCGCCTGGAGATAGGGGTCGGCCGAGGTGTTTCTCCATTTGAGCAGGCATACTTTGAGGTGCCGTTTCTTCATTCGCGGGCAATGTTTGCAGAAGCTTTAGAGATGGTTGTGTCCGGCCTCCGAAAGAAAAAGCTCAGCTATGAGGGTAAACACTACCAGTGCGTGGATGTTCCAATGGAACTCGGTCCGAAGCAGACACCAAATCCGCCTTTTTGGTACGGCGTGGTCAGTCCGGCTAGCCTGAAGTTTGCAGCGGAGCACGGGATGCACATGGTTAGCGGCGGGCCGAACAGAGGCCTCAAAGATATTACGATGGAGTACCAGCGCCTGTGGAATTTGAATCGGAATCATGTTCGCAATCTGAACCCACACGTGAAAGAGCCGAAGATGGGAGCATTGCGGCACGTTTTTGTTGCGGAAACGGACGAAGAGGCTACAGCTATCGCAACCCCTGCTTACAAAGACTTTTACGCCAACATAGAAAAGTTGTGGTTAGATTTTGGTGTGGCACATACGCTCTTTACTCCCGAGTTGGAGGTCGCCAAGAGTCTGGATGTCGCGATAATAGGGAACCCTAAAAGGGTGCGTGACGACGTAGCGGCCTTCTTTCCGAAAAGTGGTTGTAACTATCTTCTGGCCTCGTTCGCGTGGGGGAGCCTGACGCAAGCCCAATCCGAAAAATCTATGGGCTTGTTTGCCGACCGCGTGATGCCCAATTTTGGATGAGAATAGGGGCGCCGGTAGCCCAAAAACACAAGGCTGCGTGTGCAACTTGGCTTCTGTAGGTGTTCCAGGAACGCACCCCCGGAATCGACAGGTCGGACTCATAACGTTTTTTATTTGTGTTGTTTGGACGTGATCTGCATATTGAGTTATCCTGAAACGAGCTGCGTTGCGCAGAGCCCTCGGCTATTATGCTCTGGGAAATGTCGTGAAGGAGCGATTCCTATATGTCCAAAGGACCTCGTGAAATAATTTTAGAGGAGCAAGGGGTTGTAACGGAAGTAGATGGCTTCCGAGACGGGAGAGCGTACCAAAAAAGAAGACCACTGGGTAAACGTATTCCGAATCGACTTCTGCGGTTGCTCTCCGCCTACTCGCATTCAAAAAGCGAGTCCCGATGGAAACGAGAAGTTGAAAAATGTGTAACGATAGACCATCTTCGGCTGGTTATGGAGAGGAGGGTGCCTCCTATAGTCAGAGAATACTATCGTGGCGGTGCTGATAACGAGATTACTTTGCGGGACAATGTGTTAGCATTTCAACGCGAGCGTTTTAACCCGAGGACCGCGGTACAACTAGATGCAGTCGAAATGCGGACGAACGTTCTGGGGCACGAGATAGAGATGCCGGTTATTGCCGCGCCGGTCGGGAGCACACGGATGTTATGGCCTGAAGGTGAGGTCGCTGCTGCTACCGCCGCTCGCGATGTCGGGACAATTTACGCGCTTTCTACGATGACCGGGACTAATCTAGAGGAGGTTCGCTCGCGATCTGAAGCGGCTTGTTGGTATCAACTGTACCTTGTGGGAGGAAAGGAAGTAGCGACGCGCAGCATCGAGCGAGCCAAGAAGGCCGGATACTCCGCGTTAGTACTAACGGTAGACACTGCGGTTGCGGGCAACCGGGCGCAGCATGAACGACTGGGTGCCTCGCGGGCGATCGCGGGGACGATTTTTCAAAAAATGATGTTCGCTCCTCAAATGCTGAAGCATCTCTCCTGGCTCAGCGGTTTTTATGTAGATGGTGGTATGATGGAATTCCGCAACGTCATTTTAGAAAACGGCCGGCCGATGCCGTATGCAGACGTTGCATCGCAACTGCGCTCTTCAGTTATCACCTGGGACGATCTTTTGTGGATCCGTGAGGTTTGGGAAAACAGCGGCCCGATTTTGCTGAAGGGTGTGCAGTGTGTTGAGGACGCGACGCTCGCGCTAAAGCACGGAATAGACGGGATCATCATTTCTAATCATGGGGGTCGTCAAATGGATCGCGTTTATCCCACTCTGCAAATTCTCAAAGAAGTCGTGCCAGCGTTGAAGGGTTCAAACATGGCGGTGTTGTTAGACGGGGGCGTTCGCTCAGGAAGCGATGTAGCCATTGCTTTGGCCTACGGGGCCGACGCGGTCCTCGCGGGTAGGGCGTACATATATGGGCTCGGAGCCGGGGGAAAAACAGGCGTTCGCAAGGCGTTCGATATACTTAAAAAAGAGCTCGAGGATACCCTCCGTCTCCTCGGGTGCAGATCCGTTCATGATCTGAACCCTGTCGATCATCTGCGTACTTACCCGTTCTCCTAGTGATCGCAAGCAGGCTACAGTTCTTTGCTAACCCTCGTTTTGTGTTGTCAGTCGTTCTTGAATCTAGGATAATCTTGTCGATGAGCGCGCATCCATGATTGAATTTCTGGAACGCGCTCGACTTGTTGGTACACGGTTTTAAGTTTCGGGAAATCCACGGCAAATAGGGTTTCCCTTATGTCTAGTAACTGGTTCAACCGATTGAATACGCAAATGTCTGCCCACGTGAGTCGTTCGCCAACCATGTAAGAATCGGACACGAGCCGCTCAAGACTATAAAGACGCCCGGGAAGCTGCTCGTCTAGCCAGGCATGAATCCGCGCGTCCCGTTCCTCCTGGGGGATCTGTTTTGTTCCGGGTGCACCGGGAACGCCGTCATAGGTCATCTTTGCGATGGCTGACTGTATCTCCGCCTGATGTACCACAATCATGTCGGTTATCGCGGCTTCTTTGGGATCCGGCGGATACAATTGTGCTAGGCGCGCGGCGAGTCGACATATGCTGTCGGTCTGTCCAATCAGTACTCCGTCGATTTCTAAAGCTGGAATCTGTCTGAAGGGTAGGCTCCCTCTCAGTTCTTCCATATGCGAGAATTGCTCAAACGTATAGCGTTTATCGGTAAACTCCACTCGACCGACCGAGAGGAGCAATCGTACGGGCTCGCCAATACCCCGCCCGTGAAAATAATGAAAGATTATTTCAGTAGCCATTGTTGTCGACGCGTTCCTTTCTGTCGAGTCTATTGAGCGCGAGCAGCATCGGTGTCCATTGGCAGCAGAAAAAACCAAAGGTCACGGCGAACACCCGCTTCCTTCATGGCGGTTTGTGCGGCTTGTATCACCTTTCCCGTCTGTGTTGCATCTCGAAACCACCGGAGACTTGCCCATGCAGCCGGCGTGTGGTCCGCGATCGCAAGGGCCGCGGTTTCATAATAGCCGCGTATATCATGTGCTACTCGTGCTGGCACGCCAGGTATGCGGGCCTCCTTCCAAGGGGTACCCTCAACAATCTTGATGAACGATTCAATAGCGGCTGGTATATCGTCGGCGGATACGGCCCGCCCTGCCCCTACGCGGTTGCCGTACTTCACTACTGCTCGATCGTATGCGGCACGCAGTCCCCGAGCCTCATCGACGGCTGGATGAGCTGTGTTGTCGTGTCGTGGTGGAAGCGGGCACATGAAGGAATCCGTCCCCTGTTCCGATACTGACTCCGCGAAATCTTCTACACCGGGTTCTTTTCGAGTGAGAAGAGAAAAAGCATGTGCCAAAACGCGATGTTGAAATTCCGCGTCGTTCGGTTTGCCTACAGGTCTTCCTAGCGGGAAGTCGCAGGCTAAACCTCGGGGCGGGGCGGTGCCTATCATTTGGCGACGAATGGAGCCCAGAGCGATTGTTGCCATACCAGCCGCTTCAAAGATGTGGGCGAGCGTACATACTGTACGCGTACACAACGGTCACACTGGTGTTAAAAGCACCACGTCAACTCCTTGTTGCCTAAGCAGCGCGGCGCCCGCTGGTCCGCCGTCCATACGGATCTGTGCGAGATCAAATTGGTTTCCCGCATAAGCTAAATGGGTCTTTGCGACTGTACCTATTTTGCCCTGTGCCGCCAGTTCCTCCAGCCGATCAATCGGGAAAACCACGTTTAAATCAGCTGCCACCCCCGAAGCATCAAAGTTTGGACTCCAGTGACCAACAACGTAGTCCCGGCGCGATCCGTCGAGTTCCCTGTAGCTGGTGTCCGTTGCCGCAAAGTCATCTTGCTCGGGATGATGCAAAGACGCGGACGTCACAATCGCAACAGTTGCCCGGTCGAGCGGCGGAGGGCTTGTGAGCGCCGGCTTCTCAAACTTTGGGCACTCGATGTCTTCTACTGCCTTTTTTATATCTGGGTCTGCCATAATAATACCTTTAATTGAGCCGGTAGGCCGCGGATACGTTCTCGCCAAGAATGCCTCGGCGAGCAGTCTCCCTCATGGGAGCGACCAACGTCTTCAGTTCTTCCAAATAATTTGCCGGGTGGTCCGGGTGCGGATAATCACTTGCCCAGAAAAACTTATCGGGTCCGACCAGTTCCGTGAGGGACGCTATCGTGCGTTCCTCTGGATCAGCCGAAATATAACACTGGCGCTTGAAGTAATAAGAGGGCTTTTCCCGAAGTCGAACCGTCGCGCCGAATGTTGTACCGGAAAAAATCGCATCTGCTCTGTCGAGGAAGTAACCTATCCAACCCGCCTGCGACTCAAGTACTACGACTCTTAGTCGGGGAAACCGCTCGAAAACGCCGAGTTGAAAAAAAGTACCAAACGCGTGTTGCACACCTTGACCGG
>CAZSWX010000104.1:0-7083 GCA_964610865.1 uncultured Enterobacteriaceae bacterium | reverse complement strand
ATCGTTAGAAAGAGGTAGCGTACGCAACTGCGAGACTTGTTATCAAGCTTCTCGATTCCTCAGCATGTCGACGATGTTCAGTCGCTGTATATATTGGCTCCAGTCTACGCTGGAGGTTTAATTACGGGTTGCGAAGTCATTGTGTACGACGGGATGATCACACGAGTGCAATTCTATGCTCTCGCTTCCGACGCCCATCCGCTCGATGTTCTCCCTGACTTGGCGTGGCACCACCTCCTGCTGGTACCCACTGCCGGCGGTCTAATCGCCAGAGTATTAACTTTGAGATTCTCAAGCGGCGGTGGCGGACATGGGGCCCGTAAGGTCATCAAATCAATTACGATTGGGAACGGCAAGTGCCGGTGGCAACCGTGATCCGCAAGTCCGTATCTTCTGTGTTTACTATGGGAACCACGCCTAAGCAGTCGAGCCTCCGGACCGAGTGCGGGCTGACGGTAATTGCGGTGCGGCACAGAAGTTTGACAGGTGAGGATCCATTACCCAATCCGGACGAGCGATTCCAACCTAAGGACCACTTTGTCTTAGTTGGCCGTACCAACGATTTTAGCTTACTATTAGAGCACGGTACCGACCGAGACGGTACTAAAGAGAATTAAAAAAGACGGGGTAACCGTGGCACGAAAATTATTTGGCGTAGAACTACCTGGCCTCCCAAAGAATAAATACAGCGGGATGTTTGACGAAGGCCGAAAAGGGATCAAGATCGCTCTGGCCTGTGGGGTCGGATTACTTGTAGGTGCTGCCGCTATAGCCTTCCACGAATTACTTCATCTAGTCAGAGAACTCGCCCTTGGCTCCCATTCGCCTTCAACGGCATTGTCAAATCTGCCCTGGTATTGGAAGATGTTACTCCCTTCGCTCGGTGGCCTACTCGTTGCCCCGATAGTATACAAATGGGCGGTCGAAGCCAAAGGGCACGGTGTGCCGGAGGTAATGGAAGCCGTTGCTCTCAAAGGCGGTGTAATGAGGGCGCGTGTAGCCTTCGCCAAGGCCCTAGCATCCGCGATAACCATAGGTACGGGTGGATCGACCGGAAGAGAAGGCCCTGTAATTCAAATAGGTTCAGCGTTGGGCTCGACCTGTGGGCAGATCTTACGTCTATCGCCCGAGCAAATTCGCACCCTCGTTGGTTGCGGCGCTGCTGGGGGCATAGCCGCAACTTTCAATGCCCCCATCGCAGGTGCGTTCTTTGCCCTGGAGGTTATTCTTGGTAATTTCGCTATTCCTACTTTTGCCCCAATCGTTCTGTCGTCGGTGCTGGCAACGGCCATCTCCCGCGCCTATCTCGGCGACGCACCTGCATTCTTAGTACCAGAATATTCATTGGTCCATTATGGAGAGGTGCCCCTCTACGCTCTTTTAGGAATGCTCATGGGCTTAGTCGCTGTCGTCTTCGTCAAAGCCCTATATAAAAGCGAGGAGCTTTTTGAACAAAGTTCTGTTCCTCCCTTGGCAAGGACAGCAGTGGGCGGCCTTTTTGTTGGGATCTTAATTTTACTCGCACCTGAAGTTTATGGTACCGGATTTGAATCCATGTCTCGCCTCCTCAATGAGACCACAGAGGCGCGTACACTAATCTTTCTATTTGCGCTAAAACTGGTTGCAACCTGTACAACTCTCGGTTCTGGTGCCTCTGGCGGTATCTTTTCACCCTCTCTGTTCCTCGGACTCCTAGCCGGAGGCCTGTTCGGACAGATCGTTCACTTTATTTTTCCGGGTTCAACAGCTACTCCAGAAGCCTACGCAATGATCGGTATGGGAGCCGTCGTGGCAGGGACAACACATGCTCCCGTTACTGCAATCCTCATGTTGTTCGAACTAACCGAAGGTTACCAAATCATTCTGCCCGTAATGATTGCGTGCACCCTAAGCACGGTCACCGCAAGGTACATTCAGCCGCATTCTATTTATACTTTAAAACTTGCCCGTCGAGGCGTGTCACTTTCAGTTAGTCGCGAAGAAACGGTGATGCGTTCTTTTCACGTCTCGGACGTTATGCATTCGCCGCCCCCTGTCCTTCCAGAATCTGCCACGTTCCAGCAGGTAGTAAGCCGGCTTTTGGGGTCTCAAGATCCATATTGCTACACGGTTCAAGAAAATGACCAATTGGCCGGCGTGATCTCTTTGAATGACATCAAAACTCTACTTAACGAAGGGGGCCTCGACGGTTTGGTCGTCGCGGGAGACCTCGCTCGGCCGGTACACACGGTCGCCCACGCTAAAGAGCCCCTCGCTGACTGTTTGCGCAAGTTCAGAGAAACCCAACTCGACAGCCTACCCGTGTCGCCGGACCCGAACAGTATGCAAATAATTGGTATCGTCAGCCAGCCTGACTTACTCGAATTGTACGACCGTGAAGTGCTCAGAAGGGAATTTCTTAGTACCCTTCCTGGCTCCGTTGCCCAAGATGAAGGCTCATTGGCAATGCCCGCGGAATACACCCTACTTGCGCTAGCAGTACCAGCGACTTTTCAGGGGAAAACGCTCCGCGAATTGGACCTCCGCGCGCGATTTGGCACTACTGTATTAGCAATCCGGTCGAAAACGGGCGCTACCTATGAAGATCGACTTCCCGACCCAGACCAGCCGTTAGAGACACAAGAAACACTCATACTCGCGGGAGCCCGAGAAGATATCTCTACGCTGCAAAACGATACACGTAAAGGTCGAGAACTACCCTTGTTTCCGAACCGAAACTCTCGGACAAAATGAAGCACACACTTCCATCCATATCTACTACCGCGCGCCGCATCTCTCCGGAGCCACAACTTCCTACGGAATAGAGAAAAGGCCGAATAGAAACAGCGGATTTACATTTGACTGGATCATTTTTCTTCGTCGCTTCCAGATACTATAGGCTTTGTAACCTCGAGCTGGCTCGCAAAAACGCTCGGGGCCGTCGTCGGCAATCTGCACGAATAGGTCTCGCAGACATACGCAGTGGTTTTTCCGTCTATTGCCACTTTGTCCTTAAGCCAGGGAACAATACGCAAATGACGAACTAGTTCATCTTCCCTAGTCGTCAATGCAATCGCACGATTAGGGAGAAACTGAGTCTTCATCTTCAACAAAAAGTCTTCGACCGTATCGCCAACCGGCCCTTTGATAATTGCAATCTGTTTTGGACTATCCAAGTAAAAGTCCAACGCACTGAGCATTTTCGGCATGTTCGTAGGGTGGCGATGCAGCTCATTCCCAAACGCCGTCAAAGTGTTCAACGCGCGACTCCTGTACGTGTTTTGACCTGTCCATTCCGCGATTCGAAGCAGATTCTGGGCCGAAACTGAATTTCCGGATGGCAGTGCGCCGTCGTAAGCCGATTTGATCCGGACCAGCAATCTTTCGGCATCCACCGCAGTCAAAAAGTATCCACCGTTTTCCTCGTCAAGGAAAAAACGGTCTTGTATGTCTTGTAGAGCGATGGCCCGTTCAAGCCACCTATAGTCAAAATTCGCTTCATATAGATCCAAGAGACCTGCTGTAAAAAACGCGTAATCGTCCAAATAGGCTTGGTCTGCCCTGCTGGAGTCAGTAACGTTTCGGCGTAGCCGCCCCTCAACGTTGGTCTCACCCAAAATAAAATTAGCCGCCCTCTCTGCCGCATTAAGATACGCCGGAACAGACAAGATTTGGTGGCCTTTCGCAAATGCTGATATCGCCAGCCCGTTCCAAGAAGTCAGAATTTTTCTATCGAGCGGCGGCGCGGGTCGCTGTTTCCGCACTCGTAGTAGGCGTCGTTTTATCCCGGCAAGTTTCTTCTTAATTTCCGGAAGAGGCCTATCCATTTCCTTTGCGACCATGTTTAGTGGCGTTTTGACATATGGAATTTTTCCTCCTTGCCATTTGGCATGCGTTTCGAATCCATAATGGGCCTCGAGGAGCCGCACTTCTTGCACGCTAAGACGTTCTCCTAAATCCTTGAGATTCCAAAGATAATAACTTCCTTCTCCGTCAGCATTTTCCGCGTCGGAAGCCGAATAAAATCCTCCTTCTGGAGCAACCATATCTCGCAAAAGATAATCTAGAACCTCCGCTGCTACATCGCGAAATTCCTTGTTATTTGTGGCTTGGTACGCTTCCAAATAGACGGCGGCCAGCTGCGCATTGTCGTACAACATTTTCTCGAAGTGGGGTATCCTCCAGCGCCGATCGGTAGAGTACCGGTGGAAACCTCCACCGATTTGATCATAAATGCCGCCGGAGGCCATGGCCAAAAGAGTCTCTTCGACAGCTACTCTCGTACGTACATCAGCGGTTCTTCTAAAAGAACGCAGGAGAAACTCAGGCACAACGCTTCGTGGAAATTTGGGTGCAGCTCCGAATCCTCCATCGGCAGTATCGAATTCCGATAGGAAATTCGACACTGCACTAAAAATCACCGCATTGGTCGGACTTTTCCCCTTCGGGTCCGGGACTAAATGAACGGATAGGCCACTTCCTATTTTATTAGCAATATCATCCACATGGGTGCGTCGCTCGCGAAAGGCGGTCTCCATGTCACTTAAGACGGTTAAAAACCCCGTTTCGGCTCGAGCGGCTTTGCCATTAGGAGGGAAATATGTTCCCCCGTAGAACGGTTTCCTATCTGGAGTAAGCCAGACGGTGTTAGGCCAGCCGCCCTTCCCGGTCATAAGCCTCAAGGCGCCCATATAAATTGCATCTACATCTGGCCGCTCTTCACGGTCTACTTTTATAGCAATGTAGTGGCGGTTCAAATATTCTGCCACGCCTGTGTCCTCGAACGATTCCCGCTCCATCACATGGCACCAGTAACATGTAGAATAACCCACTGAGAGCAGAATCGGTTTGTCTTCCTTTTTTGCGGAAGCAAACGCATCCTTTCCCCAAGCATACCAATTCACCGGGTTGTGCGCGTGTTGCACCAGATACGGACTAGATTCCAAGATGAGCCTGTTAGTGTAGAGAGGTTGTCCGTCTTCCGACAAATGACGTGTCCGAGGAACATAACCCTCTCCTCGCCTAGCACATTCCTTCTCGATTCGTTTTTGCAGCGAATTCGTAAAAGCCGTTAGTCCAGGAAGGGGCTGTACCAGTGCCGCCGAGGGAACATGAAAGAATAACGTGAGGATACAAAGAACAGAGCTTCCAAATATAATTCGCACTCGTTAACCCCGCGCCCTCATGCTAATGGCGACCGATTGCGTGAGCAGATAGCGAGCCCTAAGGCTCCTACAAGCATCTACTCAGGTGAGCAACTTGGACCGCACTAAGGCTAAAAAAAGCTGCTACTTCTGACCGACCGACGAATGGTTTATCAAACTTGCGGCAGCCGCCGCGCCAAAACCATTATCAATGTTCACGACAGTAACTCCGGCAGCACAAGAGTTCAACATGGCGAGCAACGCAGTAACACCGCCAAAACTTGCCCCATACCCAACACTCGTCGGGACGGCAATAACGGGTCGGTCCACAAGTCCTCCGACAACACTCGGCAACGCTCCTTCCATACCCGCTACCACAATTAGTACCGAGGCTTTAGCCAACTCATCCAACTTATCGAGAAGGCGATGCAGTCCCGCCACTCCGACATCAAACAGTCGTTCCACCTTGTTCCCTAACCATTGCCCGCAAATTGCGGCTTCCTCGGCGACTCGTATATCCGCTGTCCCGGCTGTAACAACAAGAATAGATCGATCAGCGACAGGGACGGCCGGCGTTCCAACGGCACCAACCCGTGCAACAGCATAGTACTGCAGTTCTGGGACTAGGCGTCTTACGTCTGCCGCCTTTTCCTCCTCCAACCGAGTGATCAGCACATAATCACCCTCGGACGCGATTTCCTTAGTGATTTTTGCAATCTGTTGTCCTGTCTTATCCTGGCCCCATATCACTTCGGGGAAGCCCTTCCGAATGCCTCTGTGATGATCCACCTTTGCGAACCCTAGGTCCTGAAAGGGCACTTTTTTCAGCATCCCAACGGTATCATCAATTGACAAATCGCCGTGTCGAAACCTGGTCAAGAGTCGGATGAGATTTTCGTGTGTCATTTAGGATCTCTCGCAAAATGGTCAAACCCTCTAAAATGACTGGCAGGGAAAATCTGGTTGTCGTGGCTCACTAAAATGCCTTCACTCGCAGAAACAACCTTCCCCACGCGCGTGATAGCGCATTCCCCACTGCTGGAGATTTTCTGTATTTGGGCTTGATTCTCAGGTGCCCCACAGAACAACAGTTCATAATTCTCGCCGCCGGCCAATGCTTCCACGGGCTCACCTCGACCCATTACGGCCTCGTAATCACTAGACACAGGAAGCCTTTCCGCATCAATGTTTGCACCCACTTTGCTAGCCTCACAGATATGCGTCAAATCCTGCAATAATCCGTCGCTAATATCTATCATCGCGGTCGCGACGCGGTCCGCGGCCAACGCAAGCCCCGCCAAGACACGTGCGGTTGGACATAAAAATCGCGACTTCAGTCTTTCCAGATCTGCGACCGCAACACCCTCACCCACTTCTCCGTTAAGAATCTGTAGACCGATAGATGCGTCCCCTAGCGTCCCCGTCACATAAATGTCGTCGCCTGTTCTGGCGCCGGAACGATTCACGTAACCGTAGGGTGTAGCTCCCAGCATCGATACCGAGATCATCTAGACAGGAGCCGAAGTCATGTTGCCGCCGATAACCCCTGTACCGTAGGCCTGCGACGCCTTGAGAAAGCCATCAAAGAAGGTATCCAGATGCGCAACCTCGTACTCTTGAGGTATTCCTAGGCTGAGGAGAGCAAACGCCGGCCGGCCCCCCATAGCAGCCACATCGCTCGCGTTCACTTCGAAAGCCTTCTGACCTAACATGAAGGCGGGCATCCATTCTGATTTGAAATGGACACCTTCGATCATTGCATCAGTAGTAATAACTGTAGTGCCCGGGAGTGAGAGCGCGGCGCAGTCGTCACCGACGCCCAAGTCGACCCTCTTGTCCTGGTTGGTTCGAGGTAGGCGCTCACGCAACCGTCGCAGAAAAGGAAATTCCCCCAGTTCCCCCATTTTCATGATATTTAACCAAACAACTCTTTCACCTTATCAAAAAAGCTCTTCGAGAT
>CAZSWX010000103.1:0-7110 GCA_964610865.1 uncultured Enterobacteriaceae bacterium | reverse complement strand
TTCAGAAGCGGCAAGCATATCTTCTCGGTAACGAATAGCCCTTTCGAGGTGGGGATACACCGAAAAACCATCGGTCGCCAGACGAATAGCGGGTCCCATCACTTCCGCGAGGGCAAGATTTCCGAACCTGTGGTGTATGTCCAGCAGCCCGGCGACAAGACCCGGTACCGCAACAGCAAGACCCCCCTTTCGACTGAGAGCCGCTACTGCTCGCCCATCTCTTACAAACATATCGCGTTCTGCATCGAGCGGCGCCCTTTCGCGAAAATCTATCGCGCCAGCCTTTCTTACCCCCTGCCTGTAAAAAAGCAAAAACCCACCACCACCGATCCCTGTCGATTGGGGACGCAGAACGCTAATTGCGAAAGAGCTTGCTACTGCAGCATCGAAAGCATTGCCGCCGCTTTCCAGCATCCTGATGCCGGCCTCACTGGCCTCTGGATTCGCTGCAACAACCATGCCTCCATTGGAGCGGGAGACGAAGGACTCACTCCCCCTCGCGTACACTGATACATATCCGGAAGTTGAAAATACACCGACGCAGAAGAAGGTATGAATAATTCTTATTCGGTTATTTGAAAGGTTCCTCATACTTCATATTCCTTTACCCTAATACTGGACTAAATTGGCTCGCTTGTGCAGCACCCGCCCCCGTGTACCATTAATCGCGTACGCTATATCCTGCGTTCCATTGACTTGAAATTTCCCTATTGTTACGTTTACGAAGAAGGTAGGAGGTTCCCATGGCGTCAGTCAACAAAGCTATCGTTGTTGGAAACTTGGGCAAAGACCCGGAGGTACGATTTACTCAAAACGGTAGGGCCTGGGCGAGGTTCCCCGTTGCAACGACCGAGACGTGGATGGACCAGGATAATAGCCGCCAAGAACGGACCGAATGGCATAACATCGTTGTATGGGGCAAGCAGGCGGAATCCTGCGGACAGTACCTTGCCAAAGGACGGCAGGTTTACATTGAGGGATCTATTAGGTCCCGGAGTTATGACGACCAAGAAGGAAACAAACGGTATATAACGGAGATTAACGCGCAACGGGTCCAGTTTCTTGGTGGTAGGGCCGACCAACCCCTCGAAAACGACGGCAGGGCCGACGGATTCGAAAAGTCAGGTTCTGCCACTGTTCCGGACGACGATGACGTTCCCTTCTAACTAATCAGCGTTTCTTACTATCTTGGCCAATACTGACCGAATCAGCGTAGACCGTCGCCTTTCTTGGCCTCAAAAGAATATTCATGGTCCTCTAATATGGAAACACCACTGTCGTAGCTGGCACATTGTCCGTTTACTGAAAGGGTATTCCACCAATGGGCACGAGGAAAGAGCGGGCCCGGCAGGCCTCACCGGGCTCACTGAGTAATAACTGAATCGTTGCGTTCACCCGAACTAGACGCAATTTTCCAGACATTCTCGGATTGGATTAAGATCTGGTAATTTCCCTGCATCTTCCGTCACCCAAGCATACCGGATGGTACCACTCTTATCCACAACAAAAGCCGAACGTTTAGCCACACCCTTGAACACTAGCAACTCACTGTAGAGCGAGCCGTAGGACTCCGAGACTTCCTTGTTAAAATCACTCAGCAATGGGAAGTCATACCCTTCTTTCCCTGCCCAGGCGTCTAGTGAAAAGGGACTGTCTACACTGATTGCTACCACCTGTGTTTCTTCATTCTGCAACGTGTTGATATTGTCTCGTACCGAGCACAATTCTTTCGTTCAACCACCGGTGAAGGCAAAAGGAACAAACAAGATTACCGTATTTTTTTTTCCCCGGGCCTCTGCAAGGTCAAAATCTTGCATTTTGTTGGTCTTAAGAGTAAATCCGGGGGCCTCCTGTCCGACTTGTACGCTCATAAAATCGACTCCTTACAATTGAACTTCATAAATTTTTTACTAGCTGCTTCTCTCACTTACATGACGAAACCACAAACCGCAAACCGTTTTTCGCAAATTGGCATTACCGCCGGTGCTCCTCGAGCGTCTAGATATCGATGTTTCTTGCGGCTAGTGCATTCTCCGAGATGAATTTCCGTCTCGGTTCTACCTCTTCTCCCATCAACTCTTCGAAAATATCATTTGCCTCTGCAAAGTCCTCAACTCGCACCTGCTGGAGGGTTCGTGTCTCAGGATTCATGGTAGTTTCCCAAAGCTGGTCTGGGTTCATTTCTCCCAGACCCTTATAGCGTTGAATGTCAACTCCCTTCCTCGACCGCTTCAGAATTTTCTCCAGAACATCTCCCTTACTTTCAATGGTCTCAGAATTGTCTTTTTCGTGAAAAGTAAATGGTGCGTCCCCAATGTTCGAGGTAGTGCCTATCAACCGCTTTATCTCCTGGGCTTCAACAGATTCGAAGAAGGCCCGATCAAAAACGCTCGTCTGATGGGACCCCCTTCCTGCTAAAGTCATCGTAATTCTGTAGCCGCCTAGTTTAATATCCTCATCCACAGTGACCGCTACCTCGCCATTACGTACCGGCTCTACCAAGTCTCGCAAGACCTCACTATCACTGAAAGAGGAGGGTTCGATCTCTGTTTGGCCAAGAAGGGAAAGAACTGTAGCACTGTCTCTCCCGCGCCGCTGCAGAACTTCCAGGAATTTTTTAAGTCTGATAAAATTTTCGACCCAGACTTTTAAATGCTCTCCTTCAAGTTCTCCGACCCGTACACTGTGTACACCAATATCAACAAGATAATTGTTCAGGGCCGCCTCGTCCTTTAAATACCGCTCTGATTTTCCCTTACGAACCTTGAAGAGCGGTGGTTGAGCTATGAACAGATACCCGGCTTTAATCATAGGTTGTAGGTGTTGGTAAAGGAACGTTAGCAACAACGTACGTATGTGTGACCCGTCAACATCGGCATCCGTCATAATTATTATTTTGTGGTAACGCAGTTTTGCTAAATCCCCGTCTTTATCGTCCGCGTCTTTTTCCATAATTCCCGCGCCCAGAGCGGATATTAACAGTCTTATTTCTTGAGAGGACAACATCTTGTCTATACGCGCTTTTTGCACGTTAAGAATTTTTCCACGTAAAGGAAGAATCGCTTGCGTCCGCCGGTCCCGTCCTTGTTTCGCCGAGCCTCCGGCAGAATCCCCTTCCACTAAAAAAATCTCACTCCGATCAGGATCCCGTTCCTGGCAATCAGCGAGTTTACCTGGTAACGACCCCGAATCCAGCGCTCCCTTTCGTCTAGTAAGATCCCGCGCTTTACGCGCTGCATCGCGAGCCCTAGAGGCTTCCACTGCCTTTTGGCATATCTGTCGAGCCTCCGCAGGATGTTCTTCCAAATACGAGCCCAGTTTCTCGTTAACCAACGATTCGACGAATCCCTTGACCTCACTGTTTCCCAATTTCGTCTTCGTTTGCCCCTCGAACTGTGGTTCTTGAACCTTCACGCTGATGATGCCTGTCAAACCTTCTCTAATATCTTCCCCTTGAAGACCCTCCTGGTCCTTTTTTAGCAGGCCTAAGGTGCCCACATATGAATTAATGGTTCGCGTTAGGGCTGCTTTCAAACCAACAAGGTGTGTGCCTCCCTCGGCTGTATTAATATTGTTTGCAAAAGAATATACACTCTCCGCATAGCCGCCATTCCACTGGAGCGCGACTTCGGCCATCGAGCCATTCTTTTCCCCTTGCAAATATATAACTTCACTGTGCAAAGCTGCTTTCGCTTGGCCCAAGTGCTCTACAAAAGAGACTATGCCGCCCTCGTAGAGAAATTCTTCCTTTTTGTTGTCTTCTCTTTCGTCAGCGACGGTTATTTTGAGCCCAGGATTGAGAAAGGCCAACTCACGTAACCTTCGCGACAATATTTTAAAATTGAACTCCTGCTCTCCAAAAACTTGGTTGTCTGGACGAAACCGTACCTTCGTTCCTGAAGAATCTGTCTGATCAATATCTTTAAGCCCGGTGTCCGGCTCGCCCCGTTGATATCTCTGAAAGTAGACTCTTCCATTCCTTTTGATTTCCAATTCCAGGGTTTCCGATAATGCGTTCACGACGGACACGCCGACGCCATGCAGGCCTCCCGAGACTCGGTATGCGCCTTTTTCGAATTTTCCGCCTGCGTGCAGCTTAGTTAGAACAACCTGCGCAGCGGACACACCCTCCGTCGGATGATTTTCCGTTGGTATCCCGCGTCCATCGTCGGAGACAGACACATAGCCGTCCTGGTGTATGATCACTGCAACGAGACTGCAGTGTCCGGCGAGGGCTTCATCAACAGAGTTGTCAACAACTTCGAATACTAAATGGTGATACCCCCGCTCGGCGGTATCTCCGATATACATTCCCGGTCTCTTTCTGACCGCTTCGAGACCTTCTAATACCTTTATCTGGCCTGCCCCGTAGTCTTGTTCGAGCATGTACTCCTTGAAAGGCGGGACATTTTTTTTTATTCTTACACAGTGTCTGCCTTCGCCCTAATTTTATCATTTTCTTTTGTATACGTAAACACTTACAATGACATAACACCGTTCTACTAATTTATTTTCATTGGCATAATTACATAAGAGAACTCAACGCTGTCTTTCTTTTGTAAAAGTCCGGGGCTTGCGTCGTCCTTCAAGAAAAGGGTGGCTTCCTCACCGTCGCCCATGACGTTTAATGCTTCGATCATGTACCGGCCATTAAAGCCAATCGATAGCCCTGCCCCTTCATACTTTGCCGGTATATCCTCTGTACCTTCGCCAAGTTCCGGGGTGTTAACCGACACTTCAATTTTCCCCTCTTCAAATTTTAATTTAACTCCGCGAGATCTCTCCGTTGTAAGTATCAATATTCGACGCAAACACCGTAAGAGTTCGTCCCTAGAGAATTGTACTTCATGAATGTGCTCAGCGGGGACAACCTGCTTATAGTCCGGGAAATCTCCCTCTACTAGTCGCATAAAAAGTTGTGTGGTGTCCTTTTTTACGTTTAACACCGAATTATCAAGATATATGTCTACTTTTTCGTTGCTCTTTTCTAATAGTTTCCTAGTCTCTAGTAGGCCTTTTTTGGGGAGGATTACGCTTGGCCAATTAGAGGAACCAGTGCTAACATTTTTCTCTATCAAAGCTAGCCGATGCCCATCACTAGCTACCATCCGCAATTTGCCTGAATCGTCCGTCTCTAAATACACCCCACTCAAATTGAGTCTGGTTTCGTCCGGCGACGCAGCAAAAAGTGTCTTTGCTACCATTTGGTGAAGAGTTTGGCCTTCTATCTGGATGTTACTACTTTGTTCCTGTTTCTCCGTACCCTGATTATCTACTGCCGCAAGAGTAGGAAATTCCTTTGGCTCCAGGCTAGCTATGCGGAACCTAGAATTTCCACTTTGAACGTGCACCCAGCCGTTACCAGTGGCGCTTATAACTACTTTTCCTGTAGGGAGTTCCCTCGTTATCTCGTAAAGTTTCCTGGCGTCCGCGGTTGTAGCTCCGCCCTCATGGACAATACCTTTGCATGTCTGCTTAATACCAATTTCTAAATCGGTGGCGCGCAAACAAATGAGGTCCTCGCCCTCGTTAGAATCACACTCGATCAAAACATGAGATAGTAGTGGTAACGAGGAACGTTTTTCTACGACACCTTGGACTAAATATAGACATTGTAGGAGATCTTCTTTGTTTATATCTATTTTCATGATGACTCCGTTTACCTGTGCATGAGAAACTGTCTAGTGGAGCGACCCTTGTCATCGTATCCCCTAACTCACAGGTTACTACTACTTAAGTAATACTAATATAAATTAAACCAGTAGTAGTAGTAGGGTACATGTATATGTGGAAAACTTGGATAACGCACTAACTATAATTAATAAATAATAAGCAAACGCTGTGGAAATAATCCTGATGCCCTGTGGACAATTCAAAGAAAGCAGTATTAACCCACAGGTTATCCACAGCTCATCCGTGGATCAACACCTCTATTTTACTGATAATGTCCCTGAAATCTTCTTCTTTCTTATATTTATTCTCTATTTTTCTGCAGGCGTGAAGGACAGTGGTATGATCTTTTCCCCCAAAACGCATACCAATCATAGGGTATGATGCACTACCTAGTTTCCTGCAAAGAAACATGCCTATTTGGCGAGGCAATGTGACAGGACGGGTTCTTTTCTTGGATACAATGTCCGCAATGCTAACACCGAAATACTTGCTCACTACTTTCTGGACGGTCTCTATGGACACGCTTTTGTCCCGTTGACTTACCAAATCTTTGAGGACTTGTCTTGCAAATTCAACAGTTATGGATACTTGGTTTAGAGCAGCGAGAGCGCCTAATCTGGTGAGACCCCCTTCGAGTTCGCGAACATTGGACGTAATCTGCGAGGCTATAAAAAGCGCGGCTTCTTCGGGTAAAACCACCTGCCTTATTCGGGCCTTTTGCTGCAGGATTGCCACGCGAGTTTCCAAATCAGGTGGCTGTATGTCGGCTACTAACCCACATTCGAAGCGGTTCCGCAGACGCTCTTCAAGGCCAACTATTTGGTTGGGGAACTTGTCGGAAGTGAGAATAATCTGCTTACCCGCTTCGTGTAACGCGTTGAACGTGTGAAAAAATTCTTCTTGCGTGCGTTCACGACCGGACAAAAATTGAACATCGTCTAGGATAAGTAGGTCAGTACGTCTAAACTTGTTTTTAAACTCTGTCATTCTGTTCCTTCGGAGATGTACTATGAGCTCGTTTGTAAAGGACTCCGAGGACAAGTAGACTACCTTACGATTCACTTCGTCGGACGCCGCTTCGTGACCAATTGCATTGATCAAATGTGTCTTTCCGAGCCCAACCCCACCGTATATAAAAAGGGGGTTGTAGCTTTGTCCAGGGTGTTTGCTTACCGCCTTTGCTGCCGCATGCGCGAATTGGTTGCTCCCGCCCACTACAAACGAGGAAAATGTGTAGTTGCGTATAAGGGTATTGTCTTTTTTGGCCGCCTTTTTGTTTTCTACTCGTCTTTGAGTAGGAAACAGTTCGCCTTGTGGTTTTTCTTTAACGTGCACCAAAAGGAGAAGTGGTCGTCCGAATACATGATGGAACGCCTCCTCCAGAGGTTCGGCAAGGTTGTTGGCCAACCAATCCCTGAAAAGACCACTCGGAACTTC
>CAZSWX010000102.1:0-7114 GCA_964610865.1 uncultured Enterobacteriaceae bacterium | reverse complement strand
GGATCTATAACAATTCGTCTTTTCGGAATGCCTGCGAGGCCGGCGATTTCTAAGCTCTCCAAGAGGGCATTTGCAATGCCTTCGGACGGTGCGTCAGATTTTAGACTTCCGTCGTTAGCGACAAGAACGACGCTCGCAGCCGCATCCGCTACTACAGTTGCCATCTCCGGGTCATTTTTTAAACCCGTAACGTCGTTAATTATCTGCGCCCCTGAGTTGAGGGCGGCTTTTGCGGGCATCGCACGTGTCGTGTCCGCAGAGACCGGCACTGACACCTTTTTTTTATTGCGTCGATGGAGCGGACCAGACGGTCGGTTTCTTCAGCCGAAGAAATCTGTGTTTTGTTATAGGGGGCGGTGGACATAGCACCGACATCAATGATATCAGCTCCTTCGGTCACGAACATATGGGCCGTCTCCGCTATTTGCTCGAGATTCTGGCTAACTGACTTGTTGTAGAATGACTCGGGACTCACGTTGACGATAGCCATAATTCGGACCGGTGCAGCGTCGCCGACTGGAATGTCGCACAAATTGGCAGAAATTGGCGGGGTGGATTGTCTCATATTTAATTGGAGGCTCTATCACCACCCCACGGGTGGGTCCAGCCTGTAGTTGTAAATGACGGGAGCGTTTGCCAGCACCGGGATATTTTATTACACTGCGCAGGACCGCATAGGAGAAGATGTTTATGAGACTTTACGATTTCCCCCTCAGCCCGTATTGCCAGAAGGTTCGCCTGGTGCTGGCCGAGAAGGAGCTAGTGTACGAAAAACACTTTGTGGACTTAACCAAAGGCGACCAAAGGTTACCCGAGTATTTACGGTTGAATCCATACGGGAAGGTGCCGGCGCTAGTAGACGATGATGAAGTTATATACGATTCGACTTTTATCAACGAATATTTGGATGATGAATATCCTCACCCGCCATTGCGACCCGAGCCCTCTGCTGAACGGGCACGAGTTAGAATGTTTGAAGATTTTGCTGACAACTCTTTCACCGCACAGTGTGGGCTGTTGTACCAAGAATTGCGGAAACCAAATGAAGAGATCGACCAGGAACGTGTTGAGCGTTATCAAGGCGACCTGATCCGGGTTCTGGAGTTTTTGGATAGGCAATTAGACGGAAAAGAATATCTTGTTGGCGATTTCTCGTTAGCGGACCTATCCTTTGTGCCCAGAGTCTTGATTTTGTCGCAGTTGGGAGTAGAGTTGCCCTCGCGGCTAAAACATGTGTCGGCATGGATACAAAGACTGGCTGAACGTCCATCCGTCGTACAACTCCAAAACGAATTAAAGCTTCCCGATTCACAATAGCTAAATTATAGCACGAGAAAACATAGCAATAGTGGACTTAACGAATTAATATTGAAACAGGGTTAGCTGTGGTTGAACTACCTGAGATCATACCGGTATTTCCGTTGCCGAACGTTGTCCTGTTCCCGGGGCTGCAGTTGCCCCTCCATGTTTTTGAAAAACGTTACCGGGATATGGTAATGGATGCCAAATCTAAGGTTCCGTCAATTATTGGGCTGGCCTTGCTTCGGGGAGAGTGGGAAAAACAATACGAGGGGAATCCGGAAATCTTTGCCATAGGATGCGCCGGAAAAATTCTAGAAACTGAGAATTTGCCCGACGGGCGCTATAACATACTTCTATCCGGTGTTCGGGAGTATGCAATAGAGGAGGAATCGTTCGATAAAAGCTATCGACGAGCTCGGGTGACTTGGCGGCCTGAACGAAAAGACGATTTGGATGCAGACGAACGAGAAAATGTCGCAAAAGTACTGGAAGAGTATTTGCCAGAAAAAGAACGCGCGGCGGTGAGGCGCCTTCTAGGCGATGCTACGATAACAGACGAGTTGTTTGTCAATTTCTTCGCCTTTCATCTTAAGCTTCTGCCGATTGAAAAGCAGAGTGTGCTTGATGCGACGACGATACGCGCCCGCGCCAAGTGCCTGAAGAACATCCTAGAATTTAAGCTGTCGGAGAGTACTTGGCCGGCCGGTAACAGTGGTACTGAAGGCTTTCATTAGCCACTGTCTTGACAAATCCAGACCCCCCCAACATAGTGGAATTCAGATAAAAACCGGCACGGGCACGTGACTGGGAGGTTTGACGCGCACTATGAAACGTAAAGAAGAAATGACGGTTCTAGAACGCCTGTATATCCCCGAAATCCTTCGCGGGCTCGTCGTCACGATGACGCACTTCTGGCGTAACCTTGCGCTACATAGTTTGCACGCGTTAGGCTTTGCAAAGGATAAACGGGCGGCTTATACGACGCAGTACCCTGAGGAACGAAAACGCTACCCCGACGTTTATCGGGGGAGTCACCGTTTGACGTTAAAGGATGACGGCTCCGTCAGGTGCACGTCATGTTTCCTCTGCGCGACTGCTTGTCCGGCGAATTGTATACACATCGAAGCGGGCGAACATCCCGATCCGGAGGTCGAAAAATTTCCCTTACGGTACGAAATTGATACGCTCCGATGTATCTATTGCGGGATGTGTGTCGAAGCGTGTCCATGTGATGCGATTAGAATGGACACGTATACGCACCCTAAGATATGGGGGTACTCACGGGAGGATTTTGTGGAGCCTAAAGAGGTGCTTATGGGCCGTTCGCGCACGATGGCGCATGAAGGAAGAGAATCGATAATGAATGAAATGTTAAAAGACTACCAGGACGCAGAAACTGCCTTACAGGAGAAGCTAGGCGCCTCGTAAGAACGGTACGAGCTTTAACCGCCAAGGAGACAAAATGGCTAAGACCTACAATGAAATGATGGAGGAGGCGCGTCGAACGGTCCCTGAAGTAACAATCGACGAGGTAAAAAAGCAAATAGGAAACGGCGCTGGTGCGGTTCTTCTAGATGTGCGCGAGCGGGAAGAATACAGAGAAGGGCACTTGAAAGGGTCGGTTCCGTTGCCTCGTGGGTTTCTCGAAATGCGAGTGGAAGAGGTAGTCCCTGACAAACAATCGCACGTGGTGGCTTACTGCGCTGGGGGCGTGCGTTCCCTAATTGCCGCGCGGACTATGAAAGAGCTTGGGTACGAAAATGTGACCTCTATGGCTGGCGGGTATACGGCCTGGAAGAACGCAGGTTACGAATGGGTCGCCGATAGGCAGTTTACGCAGGAACAGGCGACGCGCTACGCGCGACATTTCACATTGCCGGAGGTAGGCGAGCAAGGACAAGCGAAATTGTTGGATGCAAAAGTGCTTTGTGTCGGTGCGGGCGGATTAGGGTCTCCGGTCGCGTTGTATTTAGCGGCTGCTGGGGTAGGGACAATAGGGATTGCTGACCATGACACCGTCGACATGAGTAATCTTCAAAGGCAAATATTGCATACCAATGACCGTGTCGGTATGTCAAAGGTTGAGTCTGCACAAATAACTTTGAATGCCCTGAATCCGGACGTCGACATAGTTCAGTTCAGGGAACGCCTTTCGTCCGAGAACGTGATGAGGATTATTGATGACTTTGATATCATTGTGAACGGGTGCGATAATTTTCCTACACGATACTTGATTAATGACGCGTGTATAATGGCGAACAAGACTCTTGTCGACGGATCAATTTTTCAATTTGAAGGGCAAGTTACCGTTGTACAGCCAAAAGAGGGCCCTTGTTATAGATGCTTGTTCCCGGAGCCCCCGCCCCCGGGCGCTGCACCAAGCTGTGCGGAGGCTGGTGTGCTTGGGGTACTACCTGGACTGGTAGGTTGCATGCAAGCGCTGGAGGTTATCAAGGTTATTTTGTCCGCGGGTAAGCCTTTGGTAGGGCGCATGATGCATTTCGACACGTTAAGTTCTGAAATACGGGTACTTAAACTGCGAAAAGATCCGAACTGTTTAGTGTGCAGCGACGATCCACAAATTACCGAACTGATAGATTATGAAGAATTCTGTGGCCTGAGTCCGGCAGCACCCATACAATAGGAGCGGGACGTTCAAAATTTCTCGTCGAGGAGGTCGGCAACTCGTTAGGACGTGTTATGTCTGATGTCGTTTCGGTAAGGGTGAAGCTTTTCGCAGCCCTTAGAAGGTATGTACCCGAAGGCGGTGAAAAGGGGTTAACCTTTGACCTGGATTCAGGAGCGACAGTGCAGGACGTAGTTGATCTGCTGAAAATTTCGCGAGAACATGCCGGACTACTGGTAATTGATGATAAATATGTGGAATCGGACACCGTTTTGGAAGACGGTATCGAATTGAGTATTTTTCCACCGCTCGCAGGCGGGATATGCATCGCGACTTAAGTGAAAGAAATGCGCAGCAGAATATGGGACAGGATGGAGGGGTGTGCGTTGCCACGTCCCTCCATCCTGTTTTTGGGAGGAACGTATTGTGACAGTTGATCTTAACCGGTTAAGGGACACTGCGAACGCTTTACGAGTTCACTCGCTACGGGCGACCGCCGAAGCGGGCTCTGGGCATCCCACCTCCTGTATGTCCGCTGCCGATATAATGGCGGCAATTTTCTTTGAAAGTATGAGGTTCGAGGCGAGGGACCCGAAGCGGCTGAACAATGATCGTTTTGTCATGTCAAAGGGTCACGCAGCTCCCATACTATATGCCGCCTTGGTGGAAGCCAATGCGTTAGCTGGGTTCGATCTTAATTCCTTGAGAAAATACAGTAGTGACCTGGAGGGGCACCCTACACCTAGGATTCCTTGGGTAGGGGCCGCGACAGGCTCATTGGGGCAAGGGCTTTCGGTTGGGGTTGGGATGGCACTTAATTCCAAACGGTTAGAATATCTAGACTACAATGTTTACGTGCTCATGGGGGATGGCGAAGTAGCAGAGGGTAGTGTCTGGGAGGCTGCGGCAATGGCGTCGCACTACGGGTTAGATAACCTCATCGGCATTGTGGATGTAAACGGTCTTGGCCAGAGCCAAGCAACAATGTATGGACTTGATGTCGACACTTACAAAGCCCGCTTTTCGGCCTTTGGCTGGAATACTATTGTCCTGGACGGGCATGATATGGGCGCCGTGGTCGAGGGGCTACGTCAGGCGCGCGAGAACGAGGGTGCCCCCACAGTTTTAATAGCGAAAACGGCCAAGGGAAAAGGTGTCACCTTTCTTGAAGGTAAGGAAGGTTGGCATGGTAAACCCGTGAAAGGAGAGAAACTAGCTGAGGCGATATCTCAGCTCTCTCCCAAGCCGTCCCTGAAAGTGCCAGTAATAAAACCGCCTGCCGCTATGGGGACACGGAGTACGGCTGGGGTTAAGATGGTGGTCGGGCCAAGTTACCGACTCGGTGAAAAAGTGGCTACTCGTGTAGCCTATGGTACAGCACTCGCGAAGTTGGGTGAAGCTGATACGCGAATTGTTGCTTTGGACGGGGATACGAAGAATTCGACGTTTGCCGAGACGTTCATGCACGCGCACGCCGAGCGTTATTTTGAGTGTTTTATCGCGGAACAGAATATGGTCGGTGTCGCTGTGGGGCTTTCCTCGTGTGGAAAAATCCCATTCGCATCCACGTTTGCGGCGTTTTTGACGCGTGCGTTTGACCATATACGAATGGCGGCGATATCGGGTGTTAACATTAATTACGTTGGGTCCCATTGTGGGGTCTCTATTGGAGAGGATGGACCGTCCCAAATGGGATTGGAAGACATCGCCATGATGCGGGCGATACCTGATTCGGTTGTGTTATATCCAGGGGATGCGGTTGCGACGGAACACCTAGTAGTTGCAATGCGAGATTTGCCCGGAACGACATATTTGCGTACGACTCGTCCGGCAACCCCTATTTTGTATGATAACGATGAAAAGTTCCCGATCGGCGGGAGTAAAGTCGTCCGATCCGGCGAAAATGACGTAATAACGATAGTCGCGGCCGGTGTGACGTTACACGAATCAATTGAGGCCGCGGATATCCTTGCGGAAGCCGGAATATCAGTACGCGTTATAGACGCGTATAGCGTGAAGCCGCTAGATGAGGAAGGGATTACACGGGCGGCTTCTGTTACAAACAACCGCGTAGTGGTAGTTGAGGATCATTACTACGAGGGCGGATTGGGTGACGCCGTTTTAAATGCCGTGGCGACAAAGAATATTCGGATTCATAAGCTTGCCGTACGGTCGGTTCCTCGGTCGGGTACCCCGACAGAGTTGCTTGACGCATTCGGAATTAGCTCCGCCCGTATTACTAATGAAGTAAAAAATATCTTAGCAGGTTAGCAGAGAGCAGATAGGTACTGCTAATTTGGATATCCGAGCTGGTCCCCAATCTTATCGGGGGTCTGGTTTGAGTACACTTTTCTTGAGACAAGGTCCGGGCAATCTTAAGGTCGGCATTCGCAGGGTATCACTGCTCTTTTACGAACGCTGCGTAATGTATAGGTTTTCCCTCTTGAAGGAACTGACGCTCAAAATCGGTTCGTAAGAGGTTTCCTCTCTGGTCTTTCTGGTCTCGCTGCCATTCAAATTGGCTTAAGGTAGGAACCCTTTGGAACTGTCCAGTGATCTGTCGGAAGTAAGTGAAGACGTCTGTTGCGAGTAGAATCTTCCCGCCCGGGAGGAGTATTGTTGACAGAGCGTTGCAGAAAACTGGGTCGAAGAGGCGTCGTCGATGGTGACGTCTTTTCCACCATGGGTCGGGAAAGTAAATATGGATGGTTGCGACGGAACTGGCTTCTACGAGGTGTCGAATGACACAGTTGATGTCAGCGGCCACGGCTATGGCATTAGCTAAGGAATATCGTTCGATTAATTCCGCAATTCTATAAGCCCGTCGCCTTGAAAACTCAACACCGAAAAAATTCCGATTCTCATTTTGGCGTGCGGCAGATAGGAGAAAGGATCCCTTACCTGGGCCGACTTCTAACTCGACGGGGTTGGTATTGTCGAAAAGCTGGTCCCAACTCACTGACTTGTCCGGTTGACTTCCTGAAATCTGGTTCATTGATAACTCGTAGAATAAGGAAATGTTCGATACTTTGTCGGGTCCAAAACTTCTGGAAAATAGCGGTGCTACTATCAAAACAACGTGTTTTAGCTTTTAGGTGAGGCCACGGCCGCCATCGACGGAAAAGACCGCTCCGGTACTAAAAGTGGATTCGGCAATAAAAACGACAAGGTCCGCTACATCTTGTG
>CAZSWX010000101.1:0-7121 GCA_964610865.1 uncultured Enterobacteriaceae bacterium | reverse complement strand
GCTGTTCTCAATTTGTCTCCTACATCGATTCTAGGACGAATTTAATAGGCACCTCAACCCAGCTATCCACCGGATTGCCATCCACCTCCGCCGGCACGAACTTCCATGCCGAACTAACTGTCCGGGTCGCGGCATCGTCTAGCAAACCAAAACCCGATGACTCCGCGACAAAAACTTTCCCAACGCTACCATCTTTTTGAACAAACACTCGCAGCGTTACAACTCCCTGCGCTCCCAAACGTCTGGCTATCCGCGGGTAAGGGGGTTTTGGATTGACATGGTAATCCGGCCTCGCGACCGTTCTACCGTTTCCCACCGCTACTTCTTCCGCAGGTTCGGCTGTCCGTATTTCTCCCGTTGTACTACCTTGGGCGCCCGCCCCGATAGCTCCTGTCGGTTGAACAATATTCTCTACAGACTGATTCCTCGACCGCGTTGCTCGATCCGCTGTTTTCTGTTCCGAGATTTCTTCGACCGGAGCAACGACTTCCTGCTGGGTTGAAACAACCGACGGCGGCGCCTCTTTGTGTATTAGAGCCTCTTTAAACTCCGCTTTTTGTTGATCCGTCGTACGCCTGTTCCGCAGGGCCCTCTCTTTAACTTCCGGCAGAGACTTTTTACTGTCGGTCGATGGGGATTCCTTACCGGAATTTTTGGCATTGACCTCCCCAAGCAATGTAACTACAACCGTACCTTTCCCCGTTGATGACATCTTTAAGGGCACCGTGGCGGCTGCAGCCAATAAAAAGATATGTAACGCCATCGACGAGCCGGTAGCTAACGTAGTTCGTGTTAAAGAATCCATACAGTCTATTTAGACGGGAATTACCCCAATCCTATTACCAATCTCAAAAAGTAGTCCAGGGTTTGCCTTTCTACTTAGAACCCCAAATAAGTTTACGACAGGATCCCCGATGTATTCCCAAGCTCCAACCCATCCCCCGCTCCCGTTATAAAAGAAACCATTAGACGCCCCAAATTTTTCGCGGCCTTAGTAGCACATTATAGAGCCGGCGGCCAACCGCTACTCCCCTCGCAACTTTATCGATGAACCACCGGTTTGGCGCAACCGTTCAGCTATGTTACATACCACCATGTGTTTAAGTTTTTGCCGGCATTTCTAATTTGGTCCCTACTTCTTTGTACTGGTGCGTCGGCTCAGCCGAACACCTACTCGGACGATACCACTAGCCTAGGCACTTGGAAGTGGGGTGCTTCGTCAGGGACGCGCGCTCCCAACTCACGTAGAGACGATGAGGCCAACACGAGCTGGGAACGTTTATACGAAGACCGCGCCAACGAGAGTTATGAAGAACAAAACACCACCGACTCTACGACCTTGCGTCGTTTACCGGGGAAAATTTTTGGGTTCTTTTTCCGGCGCGGGCAAAGCGACGACGATTAGTACCTTCTTCATCAATTGTGTGTCGTCTCGATCTAATCTTTCGATGCTGCGTTTACGTCTGTGCGGGTCGTTATCTTGTCCGCCTCTACTAAGTAAAGCGTTAACTTTGTTCGCTCGAGCGTAAACCGTATATGGTCGCCACTCTTGAATTTCTGTAGCAGATGCGGTTTATTCACCTCGAAACTCATAGTCATAGCATCCATAAAATCCGAAATATCTTCATGAGCTACAACAATACGCCGGTCCGCAACAATCACCTTTTGAACCACGCCTTCCCCATGCAAAACATCCGGTTTGGGGGCAGGGCCGCAGGCAAATACAATGCCTGCCATCGTCAAGATCGCAATTCGCATATCTTTTCCTAGCCACATAGTATACTCGCTCTTGTACTTCCCATTATCCAAATCGAGGGAATCTTCGGCGGTACCGGTCGATCCTCCTAGCGTTAAATCAACGCACTGCGACGTTAGCCTTTCTGCAAATTGCATTAGGGTAGAAATCGCCTCATCGAAACCAATAAACACGCTTATAGACAATGTCCAAATTCACCACCTGGCACTCGTGACGAGCCTCCCTCATACTACGCTGCGGTCGCTGCCACACGCACTAACATTATACAAAAATATGAACGCATATAGGAAACTTTACTGTCTTGACACTCTTCCTGGCCGGCTCCTTTCTTTACGAAAGGGATCAGTCCCCTAATATGCCCGGTTTTGGCCTATTTGAACCTCGGGACAACCTCTTGCCCTAATAATTCTACAACACGGTAAGCGTGACGAGCATCCATTCCCGGCCACCAAATCCGAAATATAAAGTGGTTTATGCCCAAAACCCTGCGCTGTTCCTCGATCTGTAGTGATACCTCGTCCACATCTCCCAACAGAAATCGATCTTTCGCAAGATCATCAAAGGACTGTGCGAAGGAATCGTCCTCCGGCAATTCCTTGTCTTGTCCCCACTGTCCGTAGGCTTTGTATTTTTTTTCCAAGTAGGGCCGTGCAACGTTGACGGCTTCGTCATGAGTCCTGGCCACATACATCTCTTTTATTATCGGAAATTCTTTCGCCGGAGAATTACCCTTCTCCGCTAACGTCGCCCTATAGATCCCCATTTGGCGTCTCAATGTCTCCGTTTTTGCGTGTGGATTCGCGAGCCAGGGACATCCGAACGCGCCCGCTCGTCTAACCGCGCTATCGTTATTTGCAGCAATCCATATAGGAGGGTGAGGCGTCTGTAACGGACGTATTGTACAAGTGGCATCGTCAAGATGAAAGTGCTGCCCATGATGCGAAACTCCTTCTTCAACCCAGAGACGACGCACCAAACTGAGAGCCTCCTCAAATCTCCCGATCCTGACCTTTTTCTCCGTATTAAAACCTTGATACTCGATCTCACGATACCCGAGGCCTACCCCGAATATAACACGTCCTCCACTGATCACGTCCAAGGAAGCCACATCCTCCGCGACACCGACGGGGCTGAACAATGGGAGCAAGATCACCGAGAGGACGAGAGACATAGAGCCACTCTCCGCCGCGAGACGGGACAATAGCGGAATGCTCTGAATATTTTGATAAGGCGGCGCTAGGAAGTGTTGCCCACAAGCGATCGAATCTAGCCCGGCATCTCTGGCTAAACGCGTCAGTTCAACGCATTCCTCAAACCGCTTTTTCGGGGAATCAGATCGCGGGTGCTGTGGCATTATCATAATGCCAAATTTCATAATTAGATCTCCATAGATCGGCTGTTAGGGAGTCTAGTCTTAATTCCTATTAGAAAAACCACACCCCGGACCCATCTACCGTACTTCGTTGGCCAAAGCCTCTAATTCGCTGCATACGGCCTTTTCACCTCTATCTGCCTCAGTCAACCATATAGTGACGTGATCCACGCCTGCGCGTTCCAACTCGTCAATCTCTTGCCTCGTCCGAAATGTACCTGGCCATCCGAAGGCAAGCACTTTTATTTCGCTAGGGTCTCGCCCGATTTCCTCCGCCATCCGATTCAACCGTTCCCTCCCTTTTTTTATGTCTTCGATGGGGCTCAGTACCGGCATCCACCCATCTCCCCATTCGACGACCCGCTTGAATACATATTTCGAGGCGCCTCCCATATAAATGGGCGGGTGCGGCTTACGTGCTGGTTTCGGAAACGATCGTACCCGCGGAAAATCATAATATTTTCCATGATATTCGGCCTCGTCCTGCGTCCATAGTTCCTTCATGGCCAATATCGCGTCCTTGGTTTGACCCCACCGGTGGTCAAAATTCCCTCCCATTATTTCAGTTTCTTCCTTCAGCCACCCTGCCCCGATACCGAAAATGAACCGACCGTTGGAAAAATGATCCAGCGTTGCGACCTCCTTCGCGAGCTCGAGGGGATTCCTTTCAGGTATGAGACAGATGCCGGTACCAAGCTCAATCGACTGTGTTACCGCTGACGCTCTCGCTAACGACACGAACGGGTCCGTAATACGCCCATACTCATCCGGGATTACACCATCTTCAGAACCCGGGTACGGCGAGCTCGTTTCAAGAGGGATAATGGCGTGTTCAGGAACCCAGTAAGATTCGAAACCCAATTCCTCCGCACGTTTTGCAACAATGGCCGGATCAACGGACCTATCGATACAGAATTCAAATACCCCAATTTTCATATGCCCTCCTTTTTGTTCCTCTGAAGTATGCCCTATCATGCTGCCCGGGTGAAACCTACAAGTACTAGTGCAGGACGCCATCGTTCTATACCATCTATATGCGAACGTATTGGAGGACGGTCTATCGAAACGTATAAAAGGTGAAAAACAATGAGAATGATACTGGTAGGACCGCCAGGCGCTGGCAAGGGGACCCAGGCCGCGCATTTGGTTGAACGGCTCGGAGTGTCACACATTTCCACCGGTGACATGCTGCGGACGGCCGTCGCGGAAGCCACCGTCCTAGGCCAAAAAGCCGACACGTTTATGCAAGCCGGAGGCCTGGTGCCAGACGATCTTGTTATCGCAATGGTCATAGAGCGTATAAAACAATCCGACTGCGCCGAGGGCTTCATGCTCGACGGATTTCCCCGTACGCTTCCACAAGCGAAGGCGCTAGATCGAGAGCTCAACACGGTCCACGCATCTCTTGACGTCGTCCTGCAAATAGAAGTTCCTGACGGACTAATTGTCGACCGGATAACCGGCCGGAGACTAGACCCGGAAACAGGAGAGATTTACCATACTAAATTTAGACCGCCGCCTAGTGGGACAATCGCGCAACGCGTCATCCAACGCAAGGACGATACCGAAGAGGCATGCCGCGCGCGCCTAGAAAAGTACCACTCCGAAACAGCACCCATCATTCCATTCTATCAAGACAAGGGGATATTACGTCGCGTCGAGGGCGACTCGACACCAGATGAAGTCACCCAAAGAATCGACCGCCTTCTAGCCACCTAGCAATTTAGAATAGACACGAGACCGCATCTTAGCACCGACTGAGCTTTCAGAAGCCCAGACCGCGAAGCCTACGGAAGGGCAAACACTGCAATCGCGCTTCCTGGTGTCGTTTGAGGATATTTGCCGATAATGTCTACTACCAACCCGCCAGCACCGCTGGGTACTGCTATGTATTGTTTGTCCCCGTGCTTGTACGAAATAGGTTGTCCTCGGACGGCAGAACCTGTCTGAAATTTCCAAAGTACGCGGCCTGTTTCATGGTCAAGCGCCAACGCATAACCTTTCTGATTTCCCGTAAAAACCAAGCCTCCGCCAGTCGCTAGAGCACCTCCTACCATGGGCCATTCGTCCTTGTACCGCCATTTCACTTGTCCACTTGTTGGATCGATCGCCGTCACGTGCCCGTAAGCCGTGCCGAGATCTCCTTGCGTCTGGCCTGGCCCGCCACCCCAGAAAGGAATCCCCTTGATGAAGAGCGACTTGGCCTTTTCCATCCTTCCACAACTTTCTATAGTGGGAACAAAAATCAAATCGACCTTCGGGCTATACGCTGCGGCGTAAGACCCATTTTGACCCCCCACGTTCCCCGGACAAATCATTTCGGGATTTCCCCCCTCCATCGGAACGTATTGAGGATCGACCATCGGACGACCTTCCTCATCCAAACCAGTTGCCCAATTTAACTGTTCGACATACTGGGACCCATGGAGAAAGTTTCCCTGATTCCTGTCCAAAACATACAGGTACCCGTTCCTGTTGGGTTGGGCTAATGCTTTTACGGTCTGCCCACTACGCAGGACATCGAGCAGAAACATTCCGGTATTTCCGTCGTAGTCCCATACGTCATGGGGCGTAAACTGAAAATACCACTTCATTTCCCCTGTGTCTGGGTCCAAAGCAAGAACCGAATTAGTGTACAAATTGTCGCCCTCTCGACCGTCCCCATTCCAATCGGGGGCCGGATTGCCGGTTGCCCAATACACGACATCCAAGTTGGTATCATACGAGCCCGTAACCCATGCCGGCCCTCCTCCCTGCTTGTAGGAGTCTCCCGCCCAGGTTTCAGTGCCGGGTTCGCCTTCGTCCGGGACCGTATACCTGCGCCATTTCCGCTCGCCTGTCTCAAGGTCGTATGCGTCGACATAACCACGAACGCCATACTCACCGCCGGCAATGCCCACGATGACGTTATCCCGCACAACCAATGGGGCGAGCGTAAAACTGTATCCTGCGGCGTAGTCGTCGGCCTTGGCGTTCCAAAGCACCGCGCCCGTTTTGCGGTCCAAGGCAACGACCCTAGCATCCAGCGTTGCCATGATTACTTTATCACCCGCTAGTGCAGCACCGCGGTTTCCTGGGCCACAACAAATCCGCATGTCGTCTGGCAATTCGTGATCATACTTCCAGAGCGGCTTTCCTGTACCTGCGTCCAATGCATACAGTTTGTTGTACGCGGCAGTCACATACATAACCCCATCCGCCACAAGAGGAGACGCTTGCATTTGCGCAGGTACCCCCGTTTGAAAAATCCACGCCGCCTGGAGGGTTTTTACGTTTTCCCGTGTAATCTCCGCATGTGGACTGTACCGCCAGCCTTCGTAGTTCCCGCCGTACATCAACCAATCTGGCCCATCGGTGGTGCCCTGAAGCAGTCGACCCTGCGTTACCGAGGGAAGTTGCTTTGCCTTTTTCGCATGATGCTCGCCGAATGAATTTGCGCCAAACGCCAATACAAGAACGATTACAGGAAGTAGGACACGACAGGACCCGAAACCTCGCATGGATATAGCCTCCTAATAGACAATTTATAAATCTAAAAATGTTGTCGAACCCTAACTTATTTCGAACGGAAAGGTCAAGAGAAACACAACTGTTTCCCTATCTTGATGAGACAAAAATGAAGCGCATACTCGTTAGTGTGGCTAAAACGGCCCCGCATAAGAACATAAACCAGGTCCCGAACGAGCCCCACACAAAACCATAGGGTGAACCAGCCAACGGTCCACTAATACCCGGAATGTTGCCAATGTCGCCGTCGCCCGTTCCGACCTTGAGCTGAGCCTTCATGCCTTTTTCCATGTGATGCGGGACATCGCAGTGTACTAAGTACGTCTTATTCCCAGCGGGGATAATGAGGGTGCCAGTACGGGTCCCTTTTCCCCTAATTTCAATACTAAACATACCCATTGGATATAGGTACCTAGGTAGGCCGTGCACCATCCACTGGTGCCGGACGTCGTCTAAATTTTCTAGTGTCACCGTCAAACGCGAGCA
>CAZSWX010000100.1:0-7162 GCA_964610865.1 uncultured Enterobacteriaceae bacterium | reverse complement strand
TGGGGGTTCTTTTACGGATGGGTGAATTTCGACGGTGTGGTAGGGACACGCAACCGCTATGGTACAGTAGAATTGTACGCTGGGCGGTACAACAATGGCTATAGAGATTCCGGCCTCGATTACACGGAAACATTTGACACCGCACATATCGAGTCAACATTTAAAGGCATTCTCGAGGACTGGACAAATTCGGGTTTTGATCCGTTCGCGGCCCCGACCGAAACGGGTAATACCGCCTTTGGCAAGAAGAACGGAGACAATCTGGAGGCGATTAATCGGAGCCGGGCCACCTGCGTTCGAATGCCCGGACTTCCGGACGACGCGCCGCTGAGGTCCGACGACAACGGATACCCCGTGAACCGAGCCTTCGCGGATGTCGACCAAGACGAGCCTGAAGTTTGCGCGGAACCGGGGTTTGAAAACGATGTGCATGCTTTTAACCTGTTCAAATATTTGTCTCGTTCCGACGTCACATGGAACCCATCGGTTGTGTCCGTTTGTAAAAGCAGTTTATTTTGTCCGACGACGGAAGAAAACATTCTCCCGGTGATCCATGGGAATGACCGGGTAGAGTGGTTCATCCAGATTAGCGACGAAATTACTTGGCAGGTAAGTGACAAGCAGGACGGCACTCCACGGGCCCGCGTCATAATGAAACCTGGCGACGTCGCGGCGATGCCGGCCAATATCCGTCACCAGGGTTTTTCACCCAAGCGCGCGATGCTCTTAGTCTGGGAAAATGCGACTGCCGGTCTTTCTGAAAGATACGAGAGCGGAGAACTTTCTCCCTACCCGGTCCAATTCTAGGGGACGATCAGCATATGGATTTCAGCTGTGTTCCGACTCTGCAGCCAAGGCCTCTCATTCCTGGAGCTTGCAAACTCGTTCGCGTCGAATCAATGGCAATTTGGTGGGCGCCCCTCTTATGCGAATTGCAATCATAGGCGGTGGAATTGGCGGCATGACCCTGGCGCTGGCCTTGAATGACGCCGGATTCACGAATATTGATCTCTTCGAGTCTGCACCTGAAATCAGCGAATTGGGGGTCGGCATTAACATTCTGCCACACGCCGTCAGGGAGTTGGCGGAATTAGGCTTGCTGCCCCCACTGGAAAACGCCGCCGTCCCCACAGCGGAATTACTGTTTTACTCGAAGCACGGGCAGCGTATCTGGCGAGAGCCCCGAGGCCTGGAAGCCGGTTACAACTGGCCGCAATTCTCTATTCATCGCGGCAAACTGATAAAAGTGCTGTACCGGGCTGTATTGAAACGCTTGGGAACCGAAAGTATTCACACCGGCCACCACCTCACCGACTTTGGACAAAATACAGAGGGCGCGTGGGCAGACTTTACAGATCGAAGGGACAACTCGGCACGCGGTCGATTTCACGCGGACCTCTTAGTGGCCTGCGATGGAATTCATTCGACCGTGCGCGCGAAATTTTTTCCGCAAGAGGGTGCAGCGAAATGGAACGGAATCATAATGTGGCGCGGTATCAGCGAGCAAACTCCGTTCTTGTCTGGCCGCTCCATGATAATGGCGGGACATTTCAGAAGACGTGTCGTCGTCTATCCAATCTCTGAACCGGAAGGCGCATCCGGTAAGGCCCAGATTAACTGGGTCGCCGAATACGGCACCGCTGACGCGCAACCGATGCCGCGCCAGGATTGGGTGCACACTGCCGACGCACAAGAGGCAGTTCGCCCCTTCACCAGATTCAATTTAGACTTTCTTGCGGTCCCGGCATTGATACGATGCGCGTCTACCATCTACAAGTATCCGATGGTGGACAGGGACCCATTACCAACTTGGAACTTCCGCCGGATCACACTACTAGGAGACGCTGCACACCCCATGTACCCTGTCGGCTCTAACGGCGCATCACAGGCGATCATTGACGCCCGTGTTCTCGCCAGGGAACTCGCCATCCAACCAACCATAAATGAGGCGGTAGCCTCTTACGACGGGGACCGGAGGCCATCCACCACGAAAATCGTGTACGCGAACCGTGGAGTCGGCCCCGAACAATGCATGGAAATTGTCGAACAACGGGCACCCGAAGGATTCAGCGACTTAGCAGATGTCATTTCACCCGCTGAGCTAGAAGGAATTGCAGCGAAGTATAAACGTACCGCAGGGTTTGATCCTGTAACACTAAATTCGCGTCCGTCGCTGTCCGTTCACGACCCCCAACGGAAGGCTAATTAATCACCGCGTAGGGTATTCCTCGCCGAGCCAAATTCGTTTAGCCCTATTTCTGACCTAAGGTCCACCGTCATGTCAGCCACGGGCGCATCTAGCGGGATGCCTGTACCATCGGCTATGCGAACCATCTGCTGGAAGGTTGCAACGATCGCTGCCGTATCAGAGAGTCCCGCAGGACCAAGATTTTGTAACACGCGATCACGGGCAGACCCTAAAGCCGCATCATCCCGTTCCAGCACCGCCTCCGCAAAACTGATTAGTGCGGCACCGTGTAAAATTCCACTATCAACGCTTTTGTCGGTGACACCTTTCAAATCCACCTTCGACCCTTCACTTTTACCGCCCCCACGGAGCAGCATCGAATGCGAAGAAGTTCAATAAAAGCATTGATTAAGGGCAGAAACGCGGGCGGCAACCAATTCGATCTGCGTGCGGCTGATCGCTCTACCAGGATCTCTTTCGGGGTGCAGCACATCCGCGAGTGGCACATACTGTGCGGGGAGGAGCGTATGGATACTCTGTCTGACCTCGTCGGGTACTAGGCTCAGCGCCCGTACGACATTTGCGGCCCGGACACCACCGTAGAGATCGGTTTCGTTTCCCACACTGGCGGCATTGGGTATGGACGGAACCCAAAAGGACTCCATCGTCGCGGAAGCTGGCCGTTGCCGTGATGGCAGGCCCGAGACGGGAACGGGGAGCGGGTGGTCATCTATGCCTATACCGCGACAAAAAGAATCAATGCTGACGGTGCGTACGACCACTCCTAAAGTCTCGACATATTCTGCATCGGTCAGTCCGGCGTCTACCAAGTCTCTGTACCACGCCTGGGATAACCGCGCGGGGTCTGTCGTTACACGATGCACGAGTTCAACAACCGGATCTGTAAGCTTTTCTTTCGAATTATGGCGTCCAGGCTCGTTCCTGGTTGACAGGGCAGACTTTCGTCTCTGACAGAGAGCACAGTCCCGGGCGTTTCTAGCCTCAGCCGCAATAGCTACGCGCTGGGCACCTGTCCACCAGGTGCCCGGTTCCGCCAATTTTCTCCAGATCAGATTGTGCGCGTCTTCGATGTCCCTCCTGACGGGCACCGGCGCGCTGCTGTACTTAATGGTCTTCATGCAATCTCTCCATTAAATTTGTCTGCCTCTCGACTACAATGTCTATGCCACTTAGCCCCAAGGCCGGGAATTCTCCATTCTTACGAGAATCTCCCCAAAAAAGGGACTTCGATCAAGATCCCGGTCGTCATTACAGGTGGGTGTGTTACGACAACTTATGCGAGCCCTTATTCCGTGGCGCCAAAACGCTCCAGATGATGATCCGCGTCCCCAAAAACCTGAGCTATCATTGTAAGACGCCGGAACGTGTGACTCACCTTCAGTTCCTCAGTCATTCCCATTCCGCCGTGCAATTGGACCGCCTCCTGACTGACCAGCCGGCACGTATCAGCAATATGGATTTTTGCCGCCGACACGGTCCGACGACGTTCATTCGCATCTCCGCTCTCTGCCTTGACACATGCGAGGCAGGCCATGGATCTCGCCTGTTCGTACGCGATCGTCATGTCCACCATTCTGTGTTGCAGTGCCTGGAACGAGCCTATTGGCACGCCAAACTGTTTTCGTGTTTTTAGATATTCTAGCGTGGAATCATTAGCATACTTAATAGCTCCGATCGCTTCAGCACATAGGAGCGCCGTCGCGTAGTCTACCACTTCTTCGATCAGCGGTAGGGCCCGCCCTTCGGTTCCCAACAGAGCGGTCGCAGGTATTGGTGTTCCATCAAAAGCGATATCAGCGGCCCTTAGGTTGTCAATCGTTCGGTACGAACGAAGTGTCAAACCCGGGACGGCTTTGTCGATCATAAACAAACTGATCCCCTGGGGGTCAGAGACCCCGCCGGAAGTCCGGGCGGAGACAACGATCTTATCTGCCGAGTCCGCGTTCAACACAACACACTTCTCCCCGTCAACCAGGTAACCCTCACCACTTCGTTGCGCCCGGCATTTTATGTTTGCCAGGTCGTACCGGGCGCCTCGCTCTGTTTGCGCGAAGGCGAGCTTACATTTCCCTTCAACGACAGCAGGCAGAATTTCCAACCTTTGCGAGTCATTACCACCCTGCGCGAGCAATCGGCCCGCCAGACACACGCTCGACAAAAACGGTTCAACAACTAACGCATCACCAATCGCCTCCATCACCGGCATAAGATCTACAGCAGTCCCACCGAACCCGCCAAAATCTGGGGAAAATGGAATACCTAACAATCCCATCTGAGCAAAAGTTTCCCATACCTGATCACTGTAGCCGGCTTGAGACTCTATGATCTCCTTTCGTGCCTCAAATGTGTAATCCTTACTGAGGAATTGTTGCACACTATTCGCCAACAACTGTTGTTCTTCGGTATAATCAAAATTCACGGGCTGATCTCCTAATCTTATAGACCGAGGGAGGCCTTCGAGATTATGTTACGTTGAATTTCATTAGATCCAGCATAAATAGACGTCTTTCGGTAATTACAATAACGAGGGGCTATGGCGGCGGTATGTCGGTCAAAATCGACGGCATTCAAAGATTCAAACGGCTGCGCAAAAGGTCCCAGTGCCTCCATCATCAACTCCGTGAGGGCCTGTTGAATTTCAGTCCCGCGAATCTTGAGCAACGACACCTCCGCGCCCGGCGCTTTGCCCCCACGCATCTGATCAAGGAACCGAAGATTCGTAATCTCCAACGCCATCAATTCCACCTCTACTCGAGTAAGACGATCCCTGAATCGCACATCGTCGAGCAGCCTTTTGCCATTCTTCATTTGGCGAACAGCTATCTCCTTTAACTGAAGCACCTCTCGTTTAGACGCACCAGTATTGCCAGTGCCCAAGCGCTCGTACCCCAGTAGGTACTTCGCCACCGTCCAGCCGTCATCTTCTTCATGTATTAGATTTTCTGCCGGGACCCGTACATCGTCGAAAAAGACTTCATTTACCTCGTCGCCTCCGTCCATCAACGCGAGAGGCCGTACGCTAATGCCAGGCGTTTTCATATCGATCAGTAAAAACGATATCCCCTGCTGTCTCTTTGGAAATTGCGTGTTCGTACGGACCAGACAAAATATCCAGTCTGCGTGTTGGGCCCATGTGGTCCATATCTTCTGACCGTTCACAATATAATCATCACCGTCGCGTACGGCACCAGTCTTCAAAGATGCCAGATCCGATCCCGACCCCGGCTCAGAATAACCCTGACACCAGAACACATCTCCATGATACATGCCCGGCAGAAACCGTTCTTTCTGTTCGGGCGTTCCGAACTTGTGGAGCACCGGCGCACACATAGAAACGCCAAACGGAATTCTCGGCGGACACCCAGCATACCCACACTCTTCCTCGAAGATGTGCCGTTGAACAATGGTCCAATTAGTCCCACCCCAGTCTTCCGGCCAATCCGGAGCACCCCAGCCTTTCTCCGCAGTCACCTTTTGCCACCGCAGCAAATCGTCTTTCGTTAATTCTTCGTAATTAACAACTTTTAGACGTAAGTCCTCGGGGAGCCTCTTTTCCAACCACGTCCGGACTTCATCCCTGAAAGTCATCTCCTCGGGAGAGTAATTAAGATCCATAGATTCTCCTTGTACGGTATCGCCATTACAATCACACTGCTTTGTTCATTTATCAAAGCCCCAGCGCTTGCTTGGCAATAATATTGCGTTGGATTTCATTAGAGCCCCCGTAAATCGAGGCTTTACGATGGTTGCAGTAGTGCAGCGTAAGGTTTGCTGTACCCTGATCAAACCCGAAACTCTGAAGGGGTCGCGCGGGAGCGCACATCGGCCCGGCGATTTCCATGAGCAATACAGAAAGGGCCTGCTGAATCTCGGTACCTCGCAACTTTAACAGTGAGACTTCCGCCCCGAGTCGGCCTCCCCTTTCCAGCCGGTCAAGAAACCGCAAATTCGTAAGTTCGAGAGCCATCAGGTCGATTTCCACCCGGGCAACACGGTCACCGAACCGCGAGTTCGGCTTCGAAATGTTTCCGCCGTCTCTGGCCGCAAGTTGTTTCACCCGAGCAAGATCGCGTTTGGACCGACCCACCTCAGCGGTCAGGAGTCTTTCATAACCCAGCAGGTACTTTGCTACCGTCCATCCATCGTTTTCTTCGTGGACAAGGTTTTCGACCGGTACTTTCACTTCGTCCAAATAGACTTCGTTGACCTCGTGCGTCTCACTCATGAGTTCGAAGGGCCGCACGACCACTCCTGGCATCTTCATATCAACAAGTAGGAAAGATATGCCGTGTTGTTTCTTTGTCGCGTTCGGATCGGTACGCACCAAACAAAACATCCAGTCGGCAAAATGCGCCCACGTAGTCCATATTTTTTGACCGGATACCACAAACTCGTCACCCTGCCTTGTAGCCGTCGTAATTAACGACGCTAGATCGGAACCGGCACCCGGTTCCGAGTACCCCTGGCACCATATTGCACGGCCATCATATATGTCGGGAAGAAATCGCTTTTTTTGATCCGCCGTGCCGAACTCCTGAATAACGGGCCCGCACATCGTAATCCCCGTGGGAAGTATCATCGGACAACCCGCGGCCGCGCATTCTTCCTCAAAGATGTAACGTTGCGTGACGGTCCAATTAGTACCGCCCCATTGTTCGTGCCAATGCGGTGCTATCCAACCCTGTTTCGCCAGGATCCTGTGCCACCTGAGATAATCTTCCCGTTCGAGTTGGTCATACAAAAGCACTTTTTGACGGAGGTCGTGCGGCAACTTCGAATCGATCCAGGTCCTGACACTCCTGCGAAACTTCTGATCCTCGTGGGAATAATGGAGGTCCATAATATAATAGCCTACGCGCGGCGGTTCCGCCCCCCGCGGTAACCGCATGGGCCCCAACGTATATCAGCGTATTAAACCCCGGGGAATACAGTCCATAACCTTTTTGCTATTGT
>CAZSWX010000099.1:0-7207 GCA_964610865.1 uncultured Enterobacteriaceae bacterium | reverse complement strand
AAGGGGTGACTAAATCGTGCTACCCTGGAACGCCGGCGCCTCTGTATATGGGGGTTGACCGTGGGGGTAGCGTCGCGGTGGTGACACTTGATCCGTCGGGTGGTGTGAGTTTGATAAAACAGGAAATTGCCTTGTAAAAGGTTCTTTTGCGCCCCACGGAACAATAAAAAAGGACCTGAGTATAGACGTGTTTTTTGTTTTACGAGGTCACCATGGCAGAACGAGCTAACATTGGCCGACGACCGCAACGTGCCACAGTGAAGGATATCCTAAGGACTGCTGTGAATCTCGAAAAAAAGACGATGGCGCTTTATATGCAATTCACGAAGATGTTTGAAGAGCAAGAGGAACTTCGGAAATTTTGGTTTGGTATGGCACGCCACGAAGCGAGTCACTTAGGGGCGCTTGCCCTTGTCGAAGGAGTGATGGAGAACGACCCTGAAATGGCGGAGAGCAGTAAGGTTTGGTTTGACCCGTCAACAGTCGTAAGGTTACGTTCATTACTTTCCGCGTACGGTAGGGAAGCTGAAAAGAAAATTTCTATAGACCGAGCTTTCGAGATGGCGATTGATGTAGAAGGCTCGGAACTGGAAGACGTTGTGGTGGATTTGTTGAGCGTGATTCGGGAACAAATGGTCCGAGAACAAGCGGTCAAACTTCTTATTCATGATTTAAGCGATTTGAGCTATATGGTAGAAAAATTTACCCAGGACGAAGGACTGCTTCAACGTGCGGATGCATTGGTAGATCATCGCAGAGGCGCTTTGTCTTCCGAACAGGGGAATGACACGCATTAGTAGCCTGTAAAATCGAATTCGGTACTTGAAGAGCACTAAGGTCGGTTTTTGAGGCCTTACATAATGACAACCTAGAAGGAGGCTACATAAATGGGCCTTTCGTTCGTATTACAGGCGGGTATCTGTGGTCTTATTTCTCTTTGGGGATTGGCGATGGTTGTACTCGGTATCGCCGACGGCGATATTATTTGGTCGATTCTGGGGGGCGCTGTATTCGTTGCCGGACTTCCATTTGTGAAGAATAGCCTGTCTTCCCGTGGAAGGGTCACGAATTGAGAGTGGTGAACTTGGTGGTATAATAAGGACGGTGTGGGATTCAAAAGAAGCCGCACACGAGAGCGGATTCAGCAACGAAACTTATTTGTAAATCAGGGTCGTCTGTTTCAAAAAATGTGTTGCCGTTTAAGGAATAACCTTTCATGTTTCTAGTGTTGGTAGTGGCCTTTACCGTAGTGCCCGTCGTGGAACTGTATATTTTGCTGGCTGTTGGCCGTTCGTTGGGGATAGTCATGACTCTCTTGCTTGTTGTGGGCACCGGCGTTCTCGGCGCGCAACTAGCGCGTTATGAGGGTTGGAGAACGGTCAAGCAGCTACAAGCGAATCTGCGGAGCGGAATTGCCCCGACCGCCGTGCTTTTTGACGGGGCACTCATTCTCGGAGCCGGGTTACTTTTAATTACACCAGGAATTGCGACTGATGTATGCGGTTTTCTTCTTTTAATCCCGCCGTTTCGGTCAGCTATAAGGCGGTGGGCTGTTAGACGTCTGAAAACCGGGCGTTCCGCGTCTCCGAGTTCAATAGAAGTCGAGTTTGACAGGCTTCGCGATTGAATGTTGAGCAGCTTCAGCGTCTAGCTACGGTCCTTTGGCGGCCGTCAACATAAGAGTGATATTTCACGCCCAACCGGTTTAATAGAAAAAAGTTTGTGAGAAACCCGGCGTATACGCTTGTAGGTTTTTGAGGAAGTGCGTACCTGGTTTCTCCTTATCACGCTTCTGTCTGTTTGGGAGGTATTGGCTTAGGGAGAAAAAACCAAGCCGAGAAGGCTAATACAAGTGCGCCTAATCCACCGACGAGGTAGGGGGTGTTGATTGAAGATGCCCCCAACAGCCAGCCCGTGAGAAGGCTTGAACAGGTCCCACCGAGGCCCATTCCAGCCATGCTGTAGAACGCTTGGCCGGTTGAACGGAGCTGTGGGGGAATCGTTGCATCTAAGTACAAGGGGCCTCCCAGAAAAAGTCCTGTTACCGTTAGTGCATGTAGGATCTGAAGAGGGTAAATCATCGCTAGCGAAGTAACTTGGCTCATCAGAATCCACCTGACGCCGCCGGCTACAATGCCGATCAGAACTATTCCCCGGGGCCCAAGGTGGCGGACTCCGGCACCGAACAGCGTCATTAGCGCAATTTCAGGAATCAGCATCAAAAGCCACATATTTCGTACAATTTCCAACCCGCCTCCACGGCTACGAATATAGATAGGGAAAATATCCATCGGGCCGTGCAGAAAAAGAAAGGCTAAAAATCCGACCGTAGTCATTCGGAGAAAAGGTTTCACAGAGAATAACGTTCGCCATTCTCCTTTGACAGATCGCAGAGCTAGAGTTCCACCGGTTTTAGGCATGTTCAGTGCAATCAGGGTGGCGCCAAACATGAGGGAGGCGGCGACAGGGAAAAGCAGGCCTAATCCGGTCTCAAAGCTGGTTAGAGGAGCCGAAAAGGAAGCGTTTCCCGGCGTCTTTTGGCCCACCAATGACGGAATACTAACGACCGCCATAAGAAAACCCACGGTCCCGAACGCCCGGACAAGGCCAAATCTAGTCCTATCTTCTTCCAATGCAGCGAGACTTACAGAGAGCGTGATAGGGATGAGGGCCCGTGAGAAAAAAGCGAGCGCCGCCGTTGCCAAAAGAAGCATTGGGAACTCATGTGCATACCACAGACAGAAATAGCCAAGACATGAGCCTGCCGATAGTATGATCAATACCCTGACACGCAAGCCGCTTCGGTCCGCGACGATTCCCCAAAGTGGCTGGACGAAAAATCCTAAGAGTGGAAGCGTCGCAAAAACAGCACCAACTTGGAATCCACTCAGCCCAATGTTTTCACGAAGATACAGGCCATAGAACGGGAAGAAAGCGCCGAGTGCCCCCATTATGAGAAACCAGAAGATCGAGAGGAAGAGAGTGGGGCGAATGAGTCGCGAGTTCAAGTTGGAGCAATCTCAGGGCGACCGCGTCCGGAAGTTAACGAGACGTACCGACGGCTCCCGGAGTATTAGGCCTCAAACAGCCGTGGTTTTAGACATAATCGTCAATCGGCTTCGGGTTTCGTTGACATGACGCACAACCCGTTTTTGGCTTATTTGGCCACGAACAGCGTCCGACATACAAGGATGCGCCCACAACTACGACAAGTATTATGAGGCTTTCTATTTCCATGGGTGGTAACACACACTCAGCGGCCTAACCATGTTCCTATTTGATATGTGGCAAGCGCCGCTACATACGCTAAGCCCGTCATATAGAGAAACGTGAAAACAGGATAGCCCCACGAATTGGTTTCGCGCTTGATCGTAGCAAGTGTCGCGCCGCACTGGCAGCACAGGGCGAAAAAGATCATTACGGAGAGTGCGACGGCAGGTGTGTATACCACCCGGCCGTCTGGCCACCGTTCCGCCTTCATGGCGCTACGCAACTCTACGCTACCTGCATCATGTTCGGATCCCACATTGTAAATCGTTCCTAGCGCGGCGATGACGACTTCTCGGGCAGGAAAGCTCGCTAGAGTGGCGACACCGATTTTCCAATCCCATCCCAATGGTTTTACAAAAGGTTCTATCATTTGTCCCGCACGGCCTAGATAGCTCTGCCGCAGGCGCCCTCCAGCATCGTGGCCTACTGGCCTGGACGACGTTTTGCCCTCTACTGTTTCACTATGGATCGCGTGAGTGGTGGGAGTTGGATAATAGGATAAGGCCCACACCAGGATGGTAGTGGCTAGGATGATGCTCCCGGCGCGCGTCAAAAAAGCCCTGCTCCGTTCGTACATGCGGAAGCTAACGACCCGCAAGGCGGGCGTTTTGAAAGGTGGAATTTCCATTAGGAAGGGAACGGGCTCTCCTTTCAATAGGCTGCGTTTTAATGCCCACGCAATCGGAGGAGCTATCACGAGGCCTAGACAATATAGTCCGAACAAGGTCAGCCCTTGCAATCCTAATATTCCTAATACCTTTTGGTCTGGAATGAAGGCGGAAATCAGTAAAACATACACCGGTAAGCGGGCGCTGCAACTCATTAATGGGGCTATTAGTATTGTTGTGATACGGTCTCTCCGGTCATCTATTGTTCGCGCCGCCATGATCCCGGGAACAGCACAGGCAAAAGAGGACAGCAATGGGATGAAACTTCGTCCCGAAAGACCGAAACCAGCCATGACACGATCCATTAGAAAGGCCGCGCGCGCCATATAACCCGAGTCTTCAAGAATGGCAATAAGACCGAACAGGACTGCTATCTGGGGGACAAACGCAACAACCGCGCCCACGCCGCCAATTACGCCATCCACCACCAAACTTTGCAACGGCCCGTCAGACAAATAGGTAGCGACAAAACTTGCCAATGTGGCAAAGCCGCGGTTTATCACGTCGATAAAGGGTGCCGCCCAAGAGAAAATAGATTGGAACGTGATGCCCATCACGGCTAGGAAGATCAGTACCCCCCAAAATTTGTGGGTGATAATGTTGTCTAGCTCTTCTACCCATTGCCGGCCATCGGTTCCCGGGCTTGGTGAACGCACAATTGATTGCGCGGTAACTTGATCAATCCAACGATAACGACGTTCAACTTCCAACTGCGGTTGTTGAATACCATCGCTACCGAGTCGTGCCCGTGCTGCCTTTGCGCAATCAAGAATCGTGGTCCCATAGTCCCGCACCAATTCGCCTTCTATCATTCCGTCCGCATCTATGATGAGGCGCTCGGCAAGGAACTGTGGAAGCGGTGCCATTTCTTCGGATTGCGACGCAAGGGCGCTGATTCTTTGTGCCTCTTTCTGGAGGGCCGTGGAAGGAAGTACGGCCCGTGCCGGAATGTTGCGGTTGTCTGCTGTTTCGCGAAGTACCTCGCGAAGTTTCGTCAAGCCTAACTGCTTAACAGGGTGGACGGGAATGACGGGTGTGCCTAATTTCGCAGATAGGGAGGTGGTGTTAATAGAATCGCCCCGTTTTTCTAAGAGGTCGACCATGGTTAACGCAACTACGGTGGGTTTGCCTAGGTCTAGAATCTGGGTCAGGAGATACAGGTTTCGGTCAAGATTTGTTGCGTCTACCACGCAGAGTATAATATCCGGAGGCGTTGCGCCCGACTCAGTCCCAAGCAAAACGGTAACCGCCGTCATTTCGTCAGGAGCCCGTGGCGCGAGAGAATAGGTGCCGGGTAGGTCTACGGCCAAAAACTTAGCCCCTTCCTCTCGGAACTCGCCCAGCGCCGTTTCGACGGTTACTCCTGGATAATTCCCAGTGTGCTGGCTCAAACCCGTAAGTACATTGAAGAGAGTGGTTTTGCCAGTGTTTGGGTTGCCGATAACTGCCAAACGGTACTTTCGTTGGTCGGGTTTGCCGGGTCTGCTGTTGTTTCCCGTGGTCTTTCGTAGTGTAGCGGTCTGCCGATCCATAAATGCCTTGCTAATACACCTTCTCAATCTTTGTCGCTGTCCTGAACTATGACTACCCGTGCTGCCTCTTGTCGTCGCAGTGCCAGATCAAAGCCACGTATGCGCACCTGTACGGGATCTCCAAGCGGAGCGAGACGCACTACTTCCACAGGTTGTCCTTTAATGAAACCTAACTCGGCGAGGCGGCGGGATATGCTCCCAGTGCCAGTCACTGAATGTACCTCGCCCCGTTCGCTCGGTGCTAATTCTTTAAGTGTTTTCATAGAGAGATTCCATAGGCACTGGCCGGATTACTTCGTAATTAGCTAAACCAGGCGACCCAAGACTGGTAGTGGTTATTAGTGCACGGTCTAATTCTAAAAAGCAATTACCGGCGTATCAGGGTAGGGCTATATAGCTTTCCCTAACAGAGTGCTATCTTCCTTTTGGCCGATGATTAGGGGCCGAAAAAGGGATTCTAAGGATGTCCAATCCGACGATACGTGTCTTAGAGAGTGGCCCTTACGAGGTGCGCGGGTGCAGCCATCTCGTTGATAGAAAAGGAGGTTCCTACATTGGTCAAAAGGATCCTCTATACCTTTGTCGCTGCGGCCAATCCAAGAATAAGCCGTATTGCGATGGAACACATCACACGACGGCTTTTTCCTCTGATGAAGGGGCACCCCCTGAAGATGAGCAATAGTCCTTATGGATTTGTCATCCGCTCTCGGTCGAATTGAATCCGGCAGTCTTGCAGAGAGGGCCCTGTCGCTTCAATTTTGACCTGCCAAGCCCAATTTGCCGTTAAATTCTTCATCATGGAGCGACACCGGTACAGAGCAATTAGGGATAATGCAAAACTGGGATAGACTCGCTCACAATTATGACCCACTCGAGTTCAGTCTTGAGAATGAAAATGATTATCAAAATCAAAACTATAGTAAAAACAATAACTTAGCTTGACATTACGAACGGAAAAAGTGTATACTTGGATCACGTCGACATTACACGAGCCGGTAATGAGGAGGCTTCATGAACAAAAGCAAAATGATTGCGGCGCTGCACAAAACAGTAGCACTAGAACATGCAGCGACACTGCAATACCAACAGCACGCCTTGTTAGTACGAGGGTTGTGGCGAAAAGTATTCTCCGGTTATTTCGCCGAACAAAGTAAGGCCTCCTTATCTCATGCGTTCAGTTTTAGTCAGAAGGTAGTGTCTCTAGGCGGGGTGCCTACGATCGAGATAGGTTCAAGCGTACACCAGTCCACGGACCTAAAGGAGATGCTCCAACAAGATTTGGCTTTGGAACGATTGGCGATGAAGGCGTATCAAGGTGCGCATGGGTTAGCCGAAGGGAATATAGCGTTGAAGACCATGCTGGAAAATCAGATCGAAGAAGAACAGGGTGACATAGAAGAGCTTGAGTTATATTTGGAGATGGTGGAAACCAAAAATGTTGAACAAGAAGTAACGCTTAGTAGAGTCAAGTAGAAGATAACGGTAAGTCCCGAAAGGCCTCCGTCCGGAGGCCTTTTTTTTTGGATGATTCCTAGATTAAGAAAGATTAATACTTTCCTTTTTCGGGTCCCGCCCCTGACACGCCTAGTAAACGGAGCGTTTTTGTCAAAGTAAGCCGCTCCGAAGTGGAGCCTCGTTGCGCACCACATGTTGAATATATAGTATTTGTCCCGGGCAGAGTCTTGGAGAGGTGGCCGAGTGGTCGATGGCGCTCGCCTGCTAAGCGAGTGTACGTTA
>CAZSWX010000098.1:0-7230 GCA_964610865.1 uncultured Enterobacteriaceae bacterium | reverse complement strand
AACTGATATTTCCGGTGAGGTAATCCTTCTCGATACCACCGATCCTGTGTTCGAGTCCGGGAGTACCAGGTTTCACCCATGGCCGTGCAAGGGTTTCCTCGTTTCTCAGGTAAGGAAAGAAGCCTTTAGGGTCCGTGCGGAACTCGGCAGTTATTCCGGGCAATTCATCCGCCTTGTGTAAAAGCCACGGTTCTGAGGCATTCGCTAAGAAACCATCGGTAAGCAAAATTACGGGCGTCATATACTTAAGCGCGATCCTAGCAGCCTCGAATGCTGCATAGAAACAGTCTGCTGGGGAAGACGCGGCTATCACAGGGACTGGCGACTCCCCGTGCCTGCCATGTATCGCTTGCAACAAGTCCGTCTGCTCCGGCTTAGTCGGCATTCCGGTGCTCGGTCCAGCTCTTTGTATATTAGTAATTACCATAGGCAATTCGACAGTGGCTGCCAAACCTAGAGTCTCACCCTTCAAGTTCATCCCCGGACCGCTTGTGGTAGTGATCGCCAGCGCTCCGCCGAATGCCGCCCCGAGCGCGGCTCCGGCACCAGCAATCTCGTCTTCGGCCTGAAAAGTGTAAACATTATAATTCTTGTATTGAGCGAGTTCGTGCAACACGTCGCTAGCAGGTGTAATCGGATAGCTACCCAAGAATAAAGGCAATCCTGCTTTTTGAGCAGCGATGACAAATCCTAGTGCCGTTGCAGTATTGCCTGTAATATTCCGGTAAGTTCCCTTCTCGATCTCGGCAGGTTTAATTTCGAATGACGAGGCAAACATATCCGTATTTTCGCCCAGATTGTGTCCGCCCTTTATCGCAAGAGTGTTTGCCTCTGCAACGACAGGAGTCTTGCCAAAACGCTGCTGTATCCAGTCTAGGGTAGGTTCTATCGGCCGATTGTATAACCAGGACACCACTCCTAAGGCGAAGAAGTTCCGACTCCGCATGACGGACCTGTTCGGCAAACCGGTGTCCTTGAGCGCCAGTGTCGTCATTTTGGTCACTTCTACCTTATACACCTGATATTTGTCTAAGGAGTTATCATCGAGGGGATTAGCTTCATACTCGGCCTTCTTAAGGTTTGCGCTGTTAAACTCCGCAGGATCTACAATAAGAATTCCGTTTTGCTTGAGATCTTCGATATTTGTCTTCAACGCCGCGGGGTTCATGCACACCAGCGCGTCGAGATCATCCCCTGGCGTGTACACGTTTTTGTTGCTGAAATTTATCTGAAAAGCACTCACTCCATACAGCGTACCTGTAGGCGCCCGGATCTCAGCGGGAAAATCAGGGAGCGTACCAACATCATTGCCCGCAAGTACCGATTCAGATGTAAATCGAGTACCGGTGAGTTGCATCCCGTCACCTGAATCTCCAGCGAAACGGATAACAACACCCTCTCGCTCTTCCGTTGCTTTTTGTAATGGTCCGCCGCCCGCATTGGTGGCCATCGAAATCCTCCTAGATAGTACGGTCAATCCGTATAGATAACGCTCAAACAAAAAAAATCGCGAATGTATGATGCTCCCAGGAATCTACAATTGCGCAGACTATCCGACGCGCAAAGCCAATACAAGTTGCGTACCGGTTCGTGTTGTCACCTAGGTTACAAAAAGTGCAAAGAAAATGGCAGAATAGCTTGTACAGTGTCTGACCGCGATAACCAGGGAGCGCTCGGTGCGTAGGAACGACGACGGACAAGGCCCCAAAGATCTGGAAGTCTGAGAGACGGAAGCGTTCTTGGATACCAAACCAAACTCAGTTGACGGTCTGGCCAGATACCGAGCCGTATCTTTAGTTCATCAAATGCTGCGTCCAATCCGCCCACATAGTCGATTAGGTTCCTAGCCAGGGCCTGCCGTCCCGTCCAAACTCGGCCCTGGGCACTGTCATGGACGGCTTCATAGCTTAAGGAACGGCAAGTCGCTACATTTCGCACAAAGGTCTTGTAAAAATGCTCTATTGCTGACCCCATACGTCGCCGATCTTCTTCCGCGAACGGCTCGCAGTCGGAGAAAAGGCCGGAGCGGTTACCACGTCTGAACTGTTCTTTGTTCAAGCCGATTTTTTCATAGAGACTCTTCAAGACTAGCTTTCCTCCGATGACACCTATCGAGCCTGTAACCGTACCCGCCTCCGCGAAGACGACGTCACCAGCAGCCGCAATGTAGTAAGCTCCCGAAGCTGCAATGTCTCCCATCGAAATAATAATGGGCTTCTTTTTCTTTGCTAAGAGAATTTCATGCCACACCAGGTCGGAAGCCACAGCAGAGCCACCCGGGCTGGACAACCGAATTACGATGCCCTTAACGGTCTGGTCATCCCGTAGAACTCGAAGATCCCGAACAAAGGTCGTCGACCCGGTACTGTAAACGCCATCACTCTTACTTTTTGTTTCCCCAAGTGTGATAGTCCCTTCTATCATCATAATACCTACCCGTATGGCCGGGGCACGAAGCGCAACTCGATGCATTGTTCGGCCGCGCCGTCGTATGTAGCTTGCTAGGTCAATGGTGCCGGGGGTTCCCCGGCCTGTTACTCCATCTTTGCGCGATCGGACCGTTTGGTCGATGTCCTTGTAACCTTCTTGAACTTGACGTTTGCCGGCGGCCACCCACCCCGGAATCTCATCGTCATAACCCACGTAGTCTATAAGGCCCGCGGCCACAGCCTGCACCGGAAGAAATATTCCATGGTCTATTTGTTCTCTAATAGTCTGCTGTTTGAGTTTTCGTCCGGCCGCAATACCCTCGACGACCTGGCCATATAGATCTTCAACCAAGGAATTCATCATTTCGCGATGGGCCGTCGAAGAGTATCTGCGCGAAAAAGGCTCGCCGGCGGACTTGTAGGTTCCAGCCTGTATGACTTCAGCCTGAACGCCCACTCTGTCTAACAGCGCTCCAAAAAAAGTAGTTTCTGCTGCAATGCCAGTAACTGCCAGGTGATTGGCTGGTCCAATTGCTATCACGTCCGTAGCACTTGCCAAGTAATACTCAGCTGTACTACATTCCACCAGGTATGCCAAAACATATTTCCCCGATTTTCGGACAGCCTCAATTGACCTTCGGAGATCCTGGAGCCGGGCCCACCCCAAATCCAACTTGTGGATAATCAGAACGATTGTTTCTACATTGTCGTCGTCACGCGCCCACCTAAGCACGGACGTTACTGCAAGAAAGTCGCGGCGTTTTGAGCCCCAAATCCCCAATGAGCGTAGAACACTATGTTCGGCCAAGGACCCTTGGAGCTCCAACCGAAGTGTCTGGTAGCCATGATGCCGACCGATAATCCGCGCGCCCCAATCGAACGTACACAGCCCAAGCCGGAGAAACCTGCGAAGTAGCGAATCAATCACTAAACCTTCTTGCTTTAAACACCGGGGGCCTCTTTGAGTACCGACAGATCAGTTCTGGCCGCTCCCACTGATGCTTGGGGTACAGAACCCAAACCTGGTAGCTTTGCGACAGGCTTGCGAACTTTAGACTCGCAATACTGCCTCCACCGGCGCAGCCCTTGGCGTAGAAAAGTCGGCTGGAGGTTGAGCACTTCGCACACGTTCAAAAACGCGAAAGGCCAACTGTCATCGTCCGAGAATAACCACTTTTCTGCGTCCGAATGCAACTGACGACTTTTGCCCTTTTCCGTGAAGAAATGGTTCTGGTAACACTCGACCGCGTCCTCCAGGACCGCAGCGTACAGCCTCCGTTCCCCTTGCGCTTCGGAATGTCTGTTTGTTACGGAAAAAAACTGTGCCGGCAGCACGGTATGAGGTTGGAAAACGCACGACCCACCCTCGGCTAAAAGCCTTTCACGATCCTCTTCGCGAATCAGGCTGCCCGGCCTCTTACTTGAAACGTTACGGCTTACCCCGCCCATACTCCACCTCCACCACGTTCGCACGCTTAAGCCTTGCAGGACTCCTGCAATAGTACACTACCTAATACGCAACTAGCAAATTTACTGATCATCTGTCAAAGGCTCTGCTTCGATTTCTTGTGCTTAGAAAGAAGCAATCGGCCATACTTACTCGTTTTCCTCCCGGTACAACTCGAGCCATGCCATCTGGATAGCTTCAAGCTTTCCTTCGGTCGAGTCTTTCGGGTTGTCCTTAAAATCGTCCATCTCAGTCACCCAAGTCAACAAATCCGTAAAGCGGACGTTCAAAGGGTCTTGATCTCCGCGCCGCTCCAAAAGTCGCTCTGCGATGTCTTCTATGCTGTCCCAATACAGTTCCAAATCATTCTCCCATACTTGATCACGCTCGGTAGCTTACAAGTCTGCGAGGTGTTTCTTGCCCAGCACATCTTGAATCGAGGTGTCCATAATGCGCTGGGCGAAAGGCGTGGTAACCTCCGCGAGTTTTTCCGTCAGATCTCGGATGAGATCATAATCTTCCCCGTCGCACGCGCTACGCAACCGCTCTCTTACACCGGCAATCTTGTCTACCTCTCCATCGACAAGAAATTCCGAATGCTCGTCCAACGCTTTTTCGGTCGCGTTCACGACGGTATCAGCTTCTACTCTCGCTTCTATCAGCAATCTTTGATCTATATCATCTTCGGCAAAATCTATGGATTCTTCCAACAATCTTTCTACTTCGTCATCAGTCAAACCATAGGACGGCTTAACTTCGAAAGATCTTTCCAGGCCAGTCCTAATATCTGTGGCCGAAACGTTCAGTATTCCATTTGCATCGATCATAAATGTAACTTCTACCCGAGGTACCCCGGCGGGCTTGCTCTCTATAGGTATGCGAAAACGGGCTAGACTTCTGCAGTCGTTAACCAATTCACGCTCCCCCTGCAACACGTGTACATCTACAGCCGTCTGGTTATCCACCGCTGTAGTAAACATCTCTTTGACGCTCGTAGGAATCCGTGTGTTCCGTTCTATCACATGGCTCATAACACCACCCATTGTCTCGATACCTAATGACAACGGGACAACGTCTAGAAGGAGCATATCCCTCCGTCTCCCCGACAGAGTGTCAGCCTGCACTGCAGCGCCTATCGCTACAACCTCGTCCGGGTCAATTTCTGTAAGAGGGACCCTCTGGAAGAATTCTTGCACTCGCTGTCGGACGATAGGCATACGAGTCGAACCCCCAACCAGGACAACTTCGTCAATATCCTCGACTTTTAACCCAGCGTCCTTTAAAGCACGCTGGCAAGGCCGAAGGGTCCTCCCTACTATCGGGTCGACTGCCTCCTCCATTTCCCTTCGAGTCAGACGCTTTTTAATGTGCAGATCCAGATCAGCCACGTCCACCGCCAGTATCGTCTCATCCTCAATGGATAAAGCGCGCTTGGCTCTCTCAGCGGCTAGTCTAACGGCGATCAGAACTCTCGGATCATCCCATCTCTCCGCCAACGCGCTATCACGAAATAGGCTTTCCGCTATAGAAAAGTCTATATCATCACCTCCTAAGCGCGTGTCCCCATTAGTCGCAATGACCTCGAAAATTCCTGTATGGAGTCGTAGCAAAGAAACGTCAAAAGTACCGCCACCGAAATCGTAGACAGCAATCAGGCCTTCTTCCTTTTTATTCAATCCGTAGGCAAGCGCGGCTGCCGTAGGTTCGTTCAATAAACGAACGACCTCGAGGCCCGCGAGCTTGCCGGCGTCCTTTGTGGCTTGCCTCTGCGCGTCGTTGAAGTAGGCCGGCACCGTCACAACAACTTTGTGAACTGCTGTACCTAGTGCGGTATCTGCCCGGTCCTTCAAGGCGCGCAAAAGTACGGCGGACACCTCCGCCGGAGTGACCAACCGTTCCCGAACAGCGAACCGTACTGGGCCAGTGGTGAAATCGGCATCTTCCGCAAAGCGATACTGGAGCCTTTCTTGCTCGCTTACGTGTTCCATACCTAGACCCATAAACCGCTTTACTGACCGGATGGTATCTAGCGGCTCTTCGTGCATCTTCCGTTCCGCCTGTTCACCAACTAGGGTTACCGAGCTCTCCCCAAAATGAACAACTGATGGGAGAATACTTTTCCCAGTGCGAGGGTCACCAATGACTTTCGGCTCATCGTCAGACACGCACGCTACGAGACTATTCGTAGTTCCTAAATCAATTCCGACTATATGTTCCACGATTCACTACTGCCCTTTTCCAACTCTGTGTCGAGTGTCTGCAAATAGGCCAGGCCCGAAAGCGTTTCCTTCAAGTTCCTAAGCAAAGACTCAGAGTGCTTCCCGTCTCTAGCTTCCGAATCCCACAGTGTGAAGTTAGCGGCAAGCTGCTCCATGAAGCGACCCTTTCGTTTTTTCAGCATGGCCCGCAATTCATCTAGCCCGGTTTCGTTCTCGGACAGCTGCGTTTTTTCTCTAGCCGTTGCTTCGCGAAACTCGGCCAGCTTTTCGTGCATCTCGAATACAAAGCCAGCTAGTTCTTGCGGGATCTCACTATTGTCTTTACCTAGCTCCTCCCCATGCAACTCTAGCCAATACTGGCCCAGTCGAACGGGGTCAGTAAAGGTCTGGTACGCCTGGTTAAGCATGGTCGTATTTTTCACGCTGGCCTGTTTTTCTTCTTGCCCGGCGCCCTGATAAAGGTCGGGATGTATACTACGTGAGAGTTCATAGTATTTCGCTTTGACGAACTCATCGTTCAGTAACGGAGTCCGATCCACTCCGAACAAAACAAAATAATCCAATCCTTCTTCGACGGGAACCAATGCGCCGCAGGATTCACAAAAAAAACTCGAGGCCCTCCCACAGTCGCAGCGCCAGCACTGATTCTGATAGAATTTTGGCATAGCCGGAGAAGTTACATCGTGTCGGGGTCAGACAGAGAAGGAACTTCCGCAACCGCAGGCGCGTTTGATGTTGGGATTTGTGAGTTTGAATCCCGAATCTATGAGGGTTTCCGAGAAATCGAGTTCGGTGCCACGCAAATAAATGAAGCTCTTTCTATCAACGATCACTTTAGCGCTCTCACGCTCAAAAATGCGATCTCCCTCGCGGGGTATGTCCAGATCCATCTTATATGAAAGACCCGAGCATCCTCCCCCTACAACTTTGACTCTTAGCCCACAGTCCTCACGTTGGTCTTCTCCCGCCAAGCCTTCAATTTTTCTCGCCGCATCCTCACTAATTTCTATCTTGAGTTTTGCTTTCGCTGTTGCCGACATTTCAATAGTCTCGATTCATTCTTTATATTCAAGCCGGGCACACACCCGGGGGGTTAGGCCACTTTCGTGGACTTTGAAGATTCTACGGTGCCATT